>NZ_CP149791.1 GCF_037914945.1 Haloterrigena sp. KLK7 | reverse complement strand
CAGCCGAATACATAGAGCGGATTGAACCAACCACCGGGAGGATAGGCCGGCCGGCCGAGGAAATTGAGATATATCAGGTACTCGAGTTAGGTCTGACTCGAATCACTTCTCCGGCTAATCGGAAGATAGATACCTAGACATTCCCGATAGAAATACAATAAGCGAAACTACCGAAGTGACGACCGACAAGATAGAGCAGCTCGCCAGAGAGAAGAAGCAAGCAGCCAAAGCCGAACGCGAGGCGATTGAACCCCCCCATCGGAGGACGAACTAGAACAGTATCTCGAACAGCGACTTCCCGAACTCGAGCAGCGGGGCGTTCCGGTTGAACATGAGTGCCTCAACTGCGATGTGACGTTTGACCATCCTGTTCTGCCAGAGGAGACCGACGGGACGCACGTAACGATCTGCCGGGACTGTGCTGAGGATCACCTTCGAGACGCCGGATTCCTATAAAGCAAATTGTTTATAGGCCTTCTTTCTACTTCAGTTTGGGAAATCTTCCGGATAGACGCCTCAACGACCGTGGTTTAGATACACGAGGGCAAGGGTCCGAGCGGGTAGATCGGGTGCTTGCCCTCGAGTACCGAAACAGGGTTGTAGATGCGTCTCTCCGGTCGAATGCAGGGAAAAGAGGATCCGTCTAAATCAGGTCGATGGTTCGAAGGTAGGCTTCGGCACAGTCCCGGCAGAGTGTTTTGTTGAACGTATCTTCTGGGAACACTCGGTCGGTGACAGTCACACCGCATGGACCACACTCGAGTTCCCTTGTAACGTCCCGCTGCTTGAGTTCGGCCGGCTCGCGTACGGCTTGCTTCTTCTCTCTGACGCGCTGCTATATCTCGTCGACCTAAAAGAAATGCCCGAAAAATGTCCCGAATTACCGGAGTTGATGCGATTGGTTTCTATCGTTATGCGGGGGTTCCGGTCATGCCGTTATCGTCTCCGAGGCCGAGGTCGAGAGAGATGTCGACAGCTCCACCATCGCCGCCGTCACCGCCCGTAGCGGACTGACTCACTTCGGCATAGTTCGTCTGAGTCACGTCCTGAGACTGGTTAACTGCGGACACAACCGTGGTGCTACCAGCGTTCTGATCGTTATTGTCGTCGCTATCGTCCTGGTAGTCGTCGCTATCGTCCTGGTGGTCGTCGTGTTTGTCGTCCTTGTAGTCGTCGTGTTTGTCGCTGTCGTCGTTGTTGTCGCTACTGGCAGCGCTGTCGTCGTTGTTGCTGCTACTGGCAGAGGCTTCAGCAGTGGCCTCCTGCGCGTTGTTGTTCTGCTGGTTCACCTCAGCGATGTTGACTGCGTCACCGCCGTCACCGCCGTCCCCACCGAGGTCAACGCTTACCTCTTGTGCAGCTGCTGTTCCGGCGAGTCCCATAACCATGAGACCGCCAACCATTCCGACCGTCAGTAGCATTACGATTGCACGTTTCATATGTATTCACGGGCACGTACCGTTCGTGAGATTGTGCTTGGCTATCATCACTCGTGGCACGTTACCCGGTTGTGCCCTATTCCGGGAGCCCATTTGAAGCCAGAGAATAGTTACGAGAAGGATATCGGGATTGAGAAGATAGGTTGTGCCTGAGTACTCCAATAATGCCTGACGGCGTCGACCTGTTCCAGAAGCACTGTCTTTCACTGTTTCAAAACTGTTTCTTGGGAATTGCCCTATTATCATGATTTACTAAAAGAATCCGTACAAATAATATTACTGTATCTAAAAATTATAATTTATTTAAATGTATTTATATTTTAGTAATAAATATGAGGTTTATTCTGTTGTTTAGCGTACTACGTAATGTTAATTATACGGATTTATTGGGGACGCTTTCACCCATTTAACAAATTAAACAATTAGAGCTGGATGATGTTTCACAAATAAACAATAGATATCTGCAAAACAGCCGATAGGATTTTTATAGTACGTCACGTAGTCCCACCTGCACCGGAAGGTGCAACGAGATTGCGCGTTACCCCGGTGGTGAGGCATAGCCGCGTTGTCCAACGTGTTGCCCAACGTGTTGCTCAACGTGTTTTTGTACCTCATCACCGAGGTTAATCTCCGAGATCGCTACCAAGGTTCCAAAGAACTCTAACAAGAGCTATGCATATCTGCCCAATTCATCAAGCTTAGGAACTATCTATTCATCCAGACCTATAAATAGTGTAAAATAGGCCGGAACCACACATGCCGAATGCGCCGACGAGGGCGAGAAATACGCTGCGCTGCTTGAGTGCATTCATGTACTTCGAGGGCATCATAGAACAGGGATGATAGGTGCTCTCTCGAGGGTTTCTGATGATTCCGTGGTGTGCTATGGGGGGGTAGTTGTTTCATAGACTGAACAGCAGACTATTCCTCGAGGACCTCGACGAGCTGCTTCCCGAATCCAAACATGGGGCGCGAACTCCCGTCGACAGTCTCGGGGTCAACGACCACCTTTGATTCGAGGTCTACACAGTCGATTTCAAACGCTTCTAACGTCGTTTGATCCGTGCTCATGCTATCGCCTCCGTTGTCTCAGTAATCGCAATCTGTTCGATCTCCGGCCCCATCGTCACCGTCTCCACAAGCTCCGGGATCTCCGTGCCCGTGAGTGTCGCTGCAAGCTTCGTCCACACGCACAGGCGGTCATCGTCCAATAGCAGCCACGGTTCAGGCAGCCAGAAGAGGACTCCTGCTATCGGATCATCAGGATCGCCGTACCGTCCTGGCGGGAGCGTTCCCTCAAGGAGAGCATCGATCGCATCCATGAATCCCATATCGCCGAACTCCGGCGTGACCGGACTCTGTCGCTCATCACGGGTTCTGAACGACAAGAGGAGACGGTAGCCGTCGTCTCCAACGTGAAGGAGTCCAAGCGCCTCGAGTTTGTCCCGGTGGTTCCGAATCGTCTGTGCGGACACATCAGCGCGTTCTGCTAACTCTTTCTGCGGGAGACGCTTCTCCGCACATAGCAGCGTGTAGACGATCGACGAGACGGACGGAGCCATATCCGGGAGGATTCTCTCAGGCCCAAGTCTCGCCAAGGCGTACCGGAGTTCATCGGGACGAATCTCTCGAGTGTTGTCCTCGTTGCCGAGTTTGGAGAGTGCTCGAGCAGCGTCGTAGGGACTGCCCACAAGTCCGTAGAGTAGCGAGACTACCGATTGAGTTGGATGCATCCCTTTCTGCCAGAGGATCCGTGCAGTGACGTCCTCGAAGGCCTCACGTCCACACTCTTCACGAATCGGAATCTCGATGTTGAACTCGGGTGCGTCTTCGTGGAGTTCAACAGGCCTCTCGAGACGACGCTTAAGGACGGGAGCGAACCGGTGGACGTCCTTGCCCCGAATAACGAACGAACCGATAAGCGAGCCAACGGGAGCACTCGCATCTATATCCGGCGTGATAGCACGCTGGCGCTTCTCGTCACGATCCTCGTACAGCTGGCGGTAGCCGACGTAATGATCCGCGTACGCCGACTGGATTGCCGCCGAACGTGCAATGGATTCAGCAAGTGGTTCGTAGTGACGGCCAGCGTCGAGTTTCTCTGGCAGACGGATCTCACGGACTAAGTCAACGCCGGCGAGATCAAGGATATGGACTACTGCACCGGCAAGACCGTGCGACCAGCGCATGATCTTCCCACGGATCGCCGAACGCTGCTCGCTGTTCTCTGCTTTCGTCGTGAGGTCCTCGATCTCTTCACCACGTGCTACAATAGCGTCCCGGAATTCACTCGGATTATCAAGTGCCTTATCAGTGATCCCAAGGTTACGAGCGTCCCGAAGGATACAGTCAGGAACCTCCTCAACGATCTTCTCGAGACGGTCAACCGTGAGTGTCTTGTGCAATAACTTCGGGTCACTCAACGCAAGTGCGGTCCCCACCAGGTACTCGTACTCTCCGCTCGCTCGTACAGCAATCACCGCTTCGTCCTTGTCCTCATCGTAGCTAACCCACCTAATCCGGTCGTTCTGTTCCCAGTCCACCGGCTCTTTCACTAGGTTAATGCCGTTCTCTGTTGCGCTGGCTGCAGCGGCGTGGTGTTCGTAGGCTGGTAAATACTCCGCCTTATATGGGGCCGTCCCCTCATCACCATCTTGAGGCGGCCGGGTACACACGCCCTGTGGACTACTATTTGGGGTTGATTCAACGCACTCATCAAGCCGACTCTGTCGGGTGATTACGTCCAGATACACCTCTCCAACGTGGGTTAGCGTGATTGCTGCCTTCCCGTACCATTCAGTCCGGTCAACGAGTCCAAGAGGGACTAGTTTCTGCGACACGTGGTAGCGAACGGTCTCACGGCTAACTCGAGTCTCACGGACGAAATCGTCGTATTTGAGGGTCTGAGACCCCTCATCGTCGAGCATTCGGAGGTACTTCACCGGCTTACTGTCTTCGCCGAGTTCATCCACCGCGGCGGTCACCTTCTCATCTATCTCGGCAGACAATAGCCTATCCCGACGGGAGGGATTGCACTCACATTCAACGCTGGCCGGGAGTTGGTCACGGTGGAACTTCCACAAGAACGTTCGTTCGATCTGACTCTCTGCAACCAGCGTCACGTCACACGCGCTTGCGAGGTCGACGACGAACGACAGAACTTGGTCCCGTTCGCTGGCCTTCGTCTCGTCGGGGTTGGTGAACTCGCTGTCAATCACAACTGCCACAGTCGGCGTCACATCGGCCTCGCGAAGAATTGGGAGTGCACCACTCCGGATATCTTCTTCGTCCGATGAGAAGCCAGGACCGAGCGGAGAGTGTCCTGTACCGAGCTGTCGCGTGTACTCGAGCAGGTTCAGTGCTGCTTCTTTGCCCCCACGTGCGATGTTAATGCACGGCGTTCGGTAGGCACCTCGGAGTGCCGTCACGCCGATCTCCGTGAGATAGTCGTCGAACTCCCGTGGCGTTCGGCCGGTTGCTATCTCTCGGATGGCCTCGAGAAGTGTGTTCTTCATGTCAGCGGCATCGAAGAGGGCCGCGTGGACGCTCGAGAGGTTCCATGTGTCTGGTCGAACGATTACGTTGGTATCGACCGGTGGCTGTTCGGACAGTGTAAGACCGCTGCTATACGCCGTATCGTCAGAATCCGTAGTTTCCTTCATTTACCCACGTCGTGAACGCAGGCGTATCCGTGGGATGGAGGGAAGGCACAAGTTCTATAGCCAAGGACAGCAAATGAACTCATGTATCCACCATCCCGGATACGCTCCACACTTCGGACAGGCTAAGCCGCTTTTGGAAGGGGGGCTTTGGCCTGTCTGAACTATTCATTCCGGACATCAATTATTCGTATAGCGACAGGTTTTCTCGGAAATAGTCGTCGTAACTTTGTCCTGCCTTTGCTACCCTAATCCTATCACACAACTCTGACGAGATAGGAACAGTTGTGTAACCGCTTTCAGTGGAAGGGGGGCTGTCCGTCATTGGATGCGATTAATCTATTGTGTCACGGGGTTATAAACATTATTGTACGAAATTGGATAGTTGGGGAATTAATGTTGAATATCAAACTTTACTATTGACGTGCTATAACGTCCTATAACGCCATATACACGGTGTTTGCATGTATCGAGTGACGCACTATTTAGAAGGTCATAATTCTGGTATATAGGACTAATATTATAATCTGGCATGGATATTTTCCCAAGATTTTCAGGGTCTAAGCACATCTACCCCCCACTAAGAGATAGCCGCCTCCGTTTAAAGTGGTATCACAATTGATCAAATTCATATCCTACTGAGTGAGCACATACTTAAGGGACATTATTCGTCACCCTCACAGACGACCTCACATAGCTCTTCGAGCAAATCGGGGTGATGCTCCTCGAGAAGTGCAACGTGCATTTCCGAGGGGGAGTGCGGTGAGCAGTAGGAGGGTCTGACCCTGTAAGCGGGTACTGGTCCGCTTACAGGCTGTAAACAAGTTCTGTTCTTTAAGTGCCCTTCTGGGGAGCCATGTGGTGAAAACAAGATGACCTACGCAACCTACATCCGAGCGAGTACAGACGACCAGACAGACGCGCACCAACGGGAGAGTATCAACGAATGGCTTCGCGAGCACGACGTTGATCCCGCGACCGTCGATCGCTACGCCGACCTCGGTCAGTCAGGAGCAAGTGACGATCGCGAACAATTCAACCAGCTGCTCGAGGCCATTGACTCCGGCGACTATACGCACGTCGTGTGTTGGGAGATTAGTCGACTCTCTCGAAAGGGTGCGACACTACAGCGATTCTTCGATACCTGCGAGGACACTGGAACGACCGTCGTGATAACGGACGGCGCCGTCGAGAAGGTCACGCCGGACGGGCAAGGTCGATTCGTCGCGGACATCATCGGCATGGTCTATCAGCAAGAGCGACGGACGCTCATTCGGCGGATAGAGGCCGGACAGAGTCGTGCACAGCGGGAGGGGAAATGGTTAGGTCAAGTCCCTGCCGGGTTCACGCGCGACGGTGACGGTTATCTGCAGCCGATTATTGACCCGGATCACGACGCTGGCGAAACGGGGTATCTTGAACTCCGCGACGCGCTCGAACGGATCGACGACGGCGAATCATACCGTTCGGTTGCGGCCGGATTGCCGATCACGCGACAGTCGCTCTCGAATATCTATCGGGATGACGAGCGCCGTCGGTGGTATCTTGAGGCCGCCTCCGACGATGACGCCGTGCACGACGCACTCGAGTCCGTCAGAACGTGAATACACGTGCCGATGAGTTGTCCTCTGCTCAGTAAATCGTCATGCTTCTTGCTCATCATCGACTGGCACACCCGTTAGTTTCCATTTCATGCGTGTGAGTAGACCGGCTTGGTCGACCATTCGCTGGCGTTGATCGCGGTAGCGTTCGACCTCTCGCTGTTTCTCGACATACTCGACAATCTCGGATACATCGTCTTGGCGAGCGTTCGTCTCAGTGAGCTTTCGCTCGAGGCGATCGCGTTCGGTTTTGATTTCTTCGTACTCGAGGCCACGCGAAAGGAGTTCACGGATCGCCTCTGACCGGTTTCCGTCGTGTTCGGCTTCGGCATATTCCTCGAGTGATTCGTTCGTATCACTCGGTACTTTGACCGTGATTTGTTCCATTACCGAGATGATTCGATCGGACCACCAAGTAATTCAGTCAGACGTTCCTCGGATTGATGAGACCTTCAGAGAAATTATCGTGACTATTGGTTTATCCACTCGCTGCATATCGGTGGCTACTCACTATCGGAATCCACTCCTCGAGAAACCGGTCCGCCAGTCGTTACTTGAAGCGCTTGCTGTGGAGATGAGTCCAATAACAAGACGCTGCGAAAATCAGGAACGTTATCTGGCCGAACGATGGCGTTCCGACGAGACCGATCAGGACCGGTCGTGCCATTGCCCAGATCATCACTGGCCCAAACAGCCGAGCAAATCCGCCGGGAAGGAATCGAATGAGATTCCAGACCACCCGGAAGTGTCCTTTCGCGGCCTCTCGAGCCGGGTCGTTCTCCCTATTCGCCGTCATCGTCCCCACGACCGGCGAGGACGAGACACTAGCTGTCGACGACCTCGAGGTCTATATTGACGGGATGTCCGTGCCGCTCTCGTCACTCGGGGTTGACGACGATCGCGACGTCCAGGACGAGGGCGACGACGGTGGGACGCTCGATAAGTTGGTCGGCCAGCTTGACTAATTCTCCCGCTGCTTCAATTTCTTCTCGACTTCCTCGCTGATTATCTGCCTGAGGTCCTCGTCGAGAGCACTCCGAACGACGTCTTTCAAATTCTCGACGTCGTCCTCGAGTTCATCAATCCGGTCGTTCAGTCCCTCAATCGTCTGAGGGCGGTCCTCCCGTCCCTCTACCTCGTCGATCCTCTCCAGGAGGTCGGCGCCGGCGTCGGTCAGCTCCCAGACAATCGCGTCCCGACCACGGCCGATCGGCTCCCTACCGACCTCGCGAATGAGTCCCTCGTTGCGAAGCCATCCGAAGTGATAGCGAGTGCTCCCCTCTGGGATCTCCGTCTCAGTCGCTTGCTTGACCGAGGACGTGTTACCCTCGCCACCGATCGCCCGAAGCGCCTCGAGGAGTGATTGCCGAATGTCGCCAAGCCGGCCGTGGACGTCCTCGATCGAGTCCGATCTCTCGCTTTGCTTAGACTCGCTCATAGTAACGATAACAAACCAGAGGACAATAGAATTATCGTCTCTTATCGTAC
>NZ_CP149790.1 GCF_037914945.1 Haloterrigena sp. KLK7 | reverse complement strand
CCGGCTGTACTGGTATTTCGGCCAGTAGCACTCTCGGCCCCAAGCTCTAGACTGTCTAAACATTGTACACAGTGTAAACGGTAGGGACTTCTCGAAAAGTTCGGGCGGTCCCGACATCGTACGCGGTTCACTGTAGTGACGACTCGAGTACGCGCTCACGACCGACCGGCGATCCCGGTTCCGGAGCCCGCGACGACATCGCATCCGGACGGGGAGTGACACCGTTCACGTAGTGGTGACATTGTACACTGTGTGGACATTCTTCTGATTCCCCGGAGATAGTGCGAGCCGTGAACGGACGGCGGCGACTGCGAGAGCGACCGCCCGAGAGGAACCCGACGTCGAAAGCATTTCAGACGGTGTGAACATTCTACACTGTTTGAACTGTGTTGTACTGGCAGAGGACCGTAGCCGAAACCGGAACGTGGTGCGAGGGAGACCGTCCGACGAGGCCAATATTCAAGGTGCCGTATTCGGAGTGTACCCATATATGACTACGTCGCGCGCGCTCGAGGTGGTGGGTCGGTGAGCGATCAGCGAGAGATCCTGGTCGGCGAGACCGACGACGGATCGGACCTGTGGCTTCCGGTCGTCGAACTGCTGACCGGCCGCGGGTTCGTTACCGGCAAGTCCGGCTCGGGGAAGTCAAACACCGCGTCGGTCATCGCCGAGGAGTTGCTCGAGGCCGGCTTTCCCCTCCTGATCGTCGACACCGACGGCGAGTACTACGGGCTCAAGGAGGAGTACGAGATGCTCCACGCCGGCGCCGACGAGGAGTGTGACATCCAGATCGGACCGGAGCACGCCGAACAGATGGCGAGTCTCGCCCTCGAGGAGAACGTCCCGATCATCTTAGACGTCTCGGGCTACCTCGACGAGGAGGTGGCCGACGAACTGCTGCGCAAGATCGCCCGCCAGCTGTTCGTCAAGGAGAAGAAGATGAAGAAGCCCTTCCTGCTGGTCGTCGAGGAGGTCCACGAGTACATCCCGGAGGGCGGCGGCGTCGGCGAGACGGGGAACCTGCTGATCAAGATCAGCAAGCGCGGCCGCAAGCACGGACTGGGCATTCTGGGGATCAGCCAGCGGCCCGCGGACGTCAAGAAGGACTTCATCACGCAGGCCAACTGGCTCGTCTGGCACCGACTGACCTGGGACAACGACACCAAGGTCGTCGGCCGGATCATCGACACCGAGTACTCGGAACTCGTCTCCGAACTGAACGACGGACAGGCGTTCGTCCAGACCGACTGGACCGAGGTCGACGTCCGGAAGGTCCAGTTCCGTCGCAAGCGGACCTTCGACGCGGGCGCGACCCCCGGACTCGACGACTTCGAGCGACCCGAGCTCAAGTCCGTCTCGGACGCGCTGGTCGGCGACCTCCAGGACATTTCGGAGCGAAAGGAGCGCGAACGGGATCGGATCAACGAACTCGAGAACGAACTCGCGAAGAAGGAAAAACGGATCGAGACCCTGGAGGACGAACTCGAGTCCGCGCGGGACGTCTCGTCGGCGGCCAAACAGATGGCCGACGCGCTGACTCGGAAGGAGACGGTCCAGACGGAACTCGGCGGCGGCAACGACGAGGAACTGCGACGCCTCCACGACGAGATCGTCGACCTCGAGGACGAGCGCGACGAGCTCCGGGAGGAACTCGAGGACCGACGGGAGCGCATCGAAACGCTCGAGACGACGCTCGACTCCCGAACGGAGACGATAGAAACGCTCCGCGAGGAAAACGAGCGGTTGCGGGATCGCATTCGGGAACTCGAGGAGACCGCGTCCGAAGCGAACGAGACGGACGAGACGGCGGGGACGGACGACGAAATCATCCGCGCCGGCGGTGACGCGGTCGAGTTCGGATTCACGTCGATACAGGAGGTCCTCGAGCGTGACGACGGGGACGACGGAAACGGCGGCAATCAGGGGGGGACTGAACGGAATGGCAACGGCGAGCGGAGGAAGAGCGGCCGGAACAACGATAGCGAGCGGAGGAGGAGCGGCCGGAACAGCGACGGCGAGCAGAGAAGGGGCGACTGGACCAGCGACGGCGACCGAAGGAGGAACGACTGGAACGGCAGCGGTGACTGGGGAGCCGCCGAACGGAACGGCGGCGACGATGAACGGGACGGTAGCGACCGAGACGGCGCCGAACGGGTCGGTAAAACGCGTGATCTCGAGACGACCGGGATCGACGAGTCGTCGTTCGAGGACCTGTTCGAGGGCGACTGGATCGACGAGCGTCTCGAGACGGCGGCCGAGCAGTCGCAGTGTACGGCGGCGACGGGACGGCGGACGCTGGCCCTCCTGGCCCGAAACGGGCCGCTCGAGACGGCGACCGTCGCCGAGGCGGTCGATCGATCGACGGTCGCGGTCCAGAGTCTCCTCTCGGAGCTGCGGACCGAGGGGGTCCTCGACCGTCCCACCGAGCGGACCTACACGCTCGGCGACGACGTCCGGGAGGAGTTGACTACCGCGGCACGGGTCGACTAGTCGCCGGCGGCCTCCACCGGAGTCGGTCGCCGACGGCCTCGATCGCGGCCGGGTCGATCCCCTGGTGGACCGGCAGGACGACGGTCTCGCGGGCCAGTTTCCGCGCGACCGCGTAGGCCGGGTCGTCGCTGACGGTCGCGGGGAGTCGCGGCCACGTGTGAGCGGCGACCCCGCAGCGCTCGAGTTCGGCGAGGAGTCGCTGCGGCGCCCTCGTTCGGAGGGGGAAGCCCTGCGGACAGATCCCCTCGGGAAGCGACTCGAAGTAACTCTCGATGCCGGGGCGGGCGTCGAAGAGCCGCCGCCACGCGCGGTAGTTGGTCCGGCGCGCGTTCCGAATCGCCGTCGGGTCGACGGCGTCGACGACGGTCGCAGAGAGTTTCGACATCGGCGCCTTCCCGGCCTCGTAGCGCGTCTTCGGGTCCGGGACCGACACCGAACGGGTGGCCAGCGCCCGCTCGGCCGCTCGACGGACCGTCGCGTTCGTTTCGAGGAGGGTCCCGACGAACGACTCGAGGACGTACCGGCAGTCGTCGACACCGAACCCGTCGCGGACGCCGGCGAACGACGACGGCTCGAACCGCTCGACGACGGACTCGTCGTTGCAGTAGAGGATCGCACCGTCCGGGATCGGGAGCAGCTTTCGGAGGCACGTGATGCCGAGGTGGCCGCGGGTGCCGAGTAACGTGCCGTCGTCGACGCTGAGCGGTGCATGCGCATTGTCGTCGACGTGATAGCAGTCGTAGTCGTCGCACAGCGCCGCGACTGCCTCGAGTCCGGGCTGTGGAAACCCGAAGTAGTCGACCGTCAGGACCGCGGCCGTCTCGTCGTCGAGCCGTCGGTCGAGGTCCGCGCGGTCCGGTGCGAGGCGCTCCCGAACCCGATAGTACCGGGGTTCGAGTCCGAGGTCGTGAAACGGTTCGACGACCGCGTCCGGCAGGTACGCGGGAACGAGGACGTTCTCGCCGGGCGCGACGAGTCCGGCGAGCCCGTCGCGGAGGGCCACCTTTCCGGAGCCGTAGAACGCGAAGTCGGAAGCGTGCCGCTCGAGAAACGGCCGGATTCCGGCCCCACGCGTGCCGGACAGTACCCTGTCGGACAGCGACGGATGCTCACTGATCATGGCGATATCGCGAGAGGGTAGCGCTCTGGATCGATGCGACCATCCGGACGGTATCACCGCGATCCGCGATATAGTATGGGGATGATATCACACCACAAGTGTTAAGAAACCAATGGTTACTCGGAGACGCGATTTCGGATACGTCCCGTTGTCACGAGCAGTCGGAACATACGAGAACCAAACAATCGGATAACAAAACAGGGGTGGATCCCTTCCGTGTCTATGGGAGCTTCGGCAACCGAAACCGATCTCGGGCTGCTGGTGGTCGGCCTCGACGGCTGCTGTCGGTCGGTGCTCGAGCCGCTGTTCGAAGCGGACGAGATTCCGACGATCGAGCGACTGGTCGAGACCGGAACCAGCGGTCCACTGGAGTCACAGATCCCGCCGTGGACGGCGAGCGCCTGGCCGTCGATCTACACGGGAAAGAACCCGGGCAAACACGGCGTCTACGATTTCCTCGCGTTCGACGGCTACGAGTGGGACGTCGTGAACGCGACCCACGTCCGGGAACGACCGGTCTGGGAGTTGTTGAGCGAGTACGGACTCTCGAGCGTCGTCGTCAACGTTCCCGTCACCCATCCGCCGCGGGCGTTCGACGGCGCGCTGATTCCGGGCATGACCGCGCCGGAAGATCCGCCGTGTCATCCCGAAGGGATTCTCGAGGACGTGAAACTGGCCGGCGACGGCTATCACGTCTATCCGCAGGGGACCGACGCGCCGGACCAGTCGATCGAGGGCTACGAGCGCACGATCGAAGACCGCGGGACGGCGTTTCGCTACCTCTCTCGGCGGATCGAGCCCGCGTTCGGGTTCCTCCAGTTCCAGGCGACCGACACCGTCTTCCACGAGCGGCCGGGGGACAAGGCGGCCATCGAGGCCGTCTACCGCGCGGTCGATCGGCAGCTTCGAGAGACGATCGCGGAAACCGACCCGGAGAACGTCCTGCTCGTCAGCGACCACGGGATCGGCAAAGTGACGGGCCACGAGTTCCGGATCAACGAGTTCCTGCGCGAGCAGGGGTACGTCACGGTCCAGCGCGGCGGCGGCATGCCGAACTGGTCGACGACGTGGGAGAACGAACTGCTCGAGGGGACGGACGCCGCCGCCGGGAAAGCCGAGCCGAGCGCGCTCGAGCGAGCGATGAACGCCGCCGCGAACGTCGGAATCACCACCCAGCGGATCGCCGGGGTACTCGACCGAGTCGGACTGAAGGAGCCGATCGGGAAGCGGATTCCGAACGGGATGATTCAGGCGGCGAGCGAGCGGGTCGATTTCCCCGACTCGTCGGCGTACGTCCGGTCGAAGAGCGAACTCGGCGTGCGGATCAATCTCGAGGGGCGCGAACCGAACGGACGGGTGCCCGAATCCGACTACGAGGCGGTCAGATCGGAGCTGATCGATCGGCTCTCGGCCGTCCGAACGCCCGACGGCGAGCCGATGTTCGAAGCCGTCGAGCCGCGGGAGACGTACTTCGACGGGCCGTACGTCGACGAGGCGCCGGATATCCTGACGGTCCCCGCGGGCTTCGACAACGCACTCGTCGCCGACGTCGGCACCGACCAGTTCGGCGAACCGATGGAGCCGTGGAACCACAAGCGAACCGGCATCGTCGCGGCCGCGGGAAGCGACGTCGACGAGACGGCCTCGCTCGAGGGAGCGACGATCTTCGACGTCGCGCCGACGATCTGCGCGCTGTTCGACGTCCCGATCGACGCCGAGATGGACGGCTCGACGCTCCCGATCGTCGACGCCGGACGGGAAACGACGTACCCGGACTACGAACCCGATCCGATCCGCGCGACCGACGACGGGGCCGTCGAAAATCACCTCTCGGATCTGGGCTATCTCTAACGATGAGTATCGAAGTAACCACGCTCGATCCGCGGGCCGACGCCGACGAGTGGAATCGATACGTCGATCGTTCGGACGGGACGAACCCGTTCTATCGGGCCGAAGCGCTCCGCCTGCAGGCGACGGATACCGGGTCGACGCCCCACCTGCTCGCCGGATTCAAGGGACAGGAGCCGATCGGGATCTTTCCCGTCTTCGAGTACGGGAAGGGACCGATCACCGGCGCGTTCTCGCCGGCGCCGTTCTCGTGGTCCTGTTACCTCGGGCCGGCGCTGCTGAACGTCGACAAACTCAAACAGCGCAAGGCCGACCGACGGACGCGGCGGTTCCTCGAGGGCTGTCTGGCCTACATCGATCGAACGATATCGCCAGTGTACGCCAAGTTCATCACCGCCGAGTTCGACGACCTCCGGACGTTCGTCTGGAACGAGTACACCGTCGAGCCGGGCTACACCTACGTCGTCGACCTCGAGGGGAGCGAGGACGAGCTGTTGAAGCGGTTCAGCAGCGACGCGCGGAGCAACGTTCGGAACGCCGATCCGGACGCCTACCTCATCGAAGAGGGCGACGGCGACGACGTCGAGCGAATCGTCGAACAGGTCGCGGCCCGCTACGAGAGCCAGGGACAGCCGTTCCAGTTGAGCACCGAGTTCGCCCGCTCGATGTACGAACGGCTGCCCGACGGCGCGATCCGGCCGTACGTCTGTCGCGTCGACGGGGCGTTCGTCGGCGGCATCCTCGTCGTCGAAACCGACCGGACACGCTATCGGTGGCAGGGCGGCGTCAAACCCGATACCGACGTCGACGTCTCGATCAACGACCTCCTCGATTGGCACGTCATGCGCGACGGACTGCGGGACGGACTCGAGCGGTACGACCTCGTCGGGGCCGGCGTCCCGAGCATCAACCGGTACAAGGCGAAGTTCAACCCGCGCCTCGAGACCCACTACGAGATCACGGCGGGATCGTACGGGATCGACCTGCTGGTCGACCGCTACCGAAAACACAGCTGACGACCTACCCCGTTTCCCGGACGGGGCTCAGTCGGTGAGCCGATACTTCGACTGGCGGGCGTCCTCGAGGTGGACGCGGCTGGTGACCAGGTCCTCGTCCTCGAGTTTGCCGAGCGCGTAGCGGACGGTCCGGGCACAGAGTCGGGACTCGACGGCGATCTCCTCCTGGGTCATCGAGCCCTCGTACTCGAGGACCTTGTAGACGAGTTTCGAACTCGGCGGGAGGTCGATCAACGACTCGGTCGGGTCCGGGTCGTCGGTGTCGACCTCGGAGTCGGGCTCCGTCGCACTCATCGCTGGCCCCGGTCGGTCGACTCGCGTCGCGTTGTGCGGACGGTTCCCGGACCGAAAGCCGATTCGGCCGACCGACGGTCCGCGACTGCACCGGTCCGATCGGACCGACGGCCGTAGAAGGGACGAACTGTCTCCATTCGTACCCGGATCAATACGGGCGGTTCGTATATACGATATCGACAGTTCAGAAATCTAGGTGGCGGCTAATCCGGATATCGAACCGATAACCGAGACGGGAGAGACCGGTCGGCCGGGACTCCGAAAGCCGATCGATCGTCCTCCGGGGAGGGCGAGGGGACAGCGACGGTGACCGGGATCGAGACGAAACCGTCGCACAGCCACGTGATGTGAGATCCCGGACAGCACGTCGGATAACGAACGGATGACGCCACGGAAGCGGCGCAGGGGCAACGCAGAGACGACGCGGGGTCGGCGTCCGGACGGCCGACCCGAGACGACCGTCTCGAAGTGGCGGCGGTAGGTCCCGGTTTCGACGCGGACCGTGGATCGCCGAACGGCCACTCGCTGCTTCGATGCTTCCGGTCGACGCTCGAGGGCTCGCCGCGGTCCGATCGCGGTCGGCGTTGACTGCGGGGCGACGGCTGTCGGTCGTACCGATCGCGGAGACGGTCGAGCGCTCGAGAACGGACGCGGCACCTGACGAGTATCGAACGAAATTATCGGGCTTCCTTCGGGATGAAATCCGAGGTTTTCATCTCGCGGTACGTCGCACAGTCGGGACAGGCGTGAACGACGTCGCGGTTGTCACCGAAGACGCGGGCGAACTGTCGCGTCACCTGGTTCCCACAGTTGACACAGCGAGGGGCAGTCGTTTCCTGACCGGACGTCATCGGCGTCCACTTCGCGTCGGTTGGTTCCGTCGACATCAACAACTCGTAGCCACAGAACGGTATTTACTATAGACTGCATAACCGCGGCTGTCGGCCGTGCATACGGACGGCGGTCGGGAAAATCGTCTTTTCGAGACAGTTCGACGAACGGCAGTGTTATCGTCTCCTACGGCAGAAATTCAATATTTCTTTGGCTTAACGGACTGTTTTACCCGGTGTGAATGCCGATTCAGTGGCCGGTCTCGGTGACGTGCCGACCGAGCGGTCGAGACTGACCTCGAGGAGGGCCCGACTGCCGACGGATCGTGTACTCGCAATCGCCCGTCCGACGGTCTCGCTGGACCGGAATCGGGCAGAACCGACCGGAAAATCGGCCGACGGGAGTAGCATCTGTATAATTATCCGGCGAATCCGGGTAGGAGACGGCAATGCAAGCCGTTGTTCTTGCGGCGGGTGAGGGAACGCGAATCAGACCGCTCTCCGCGGAGCTGCCGAAGCCGATGCTCCCGGTCGCGGAGCGACCGCTGGCCGCACACACCGTCGACGCGGCCGTGGACGCCGGGGCGGACGAAATCGTCCTCGTGATCGGGTACGAGGGCGAGACCGTTCGAGACTACTTCGGCGACGAATACCGGGGCGTTCCGGTCTCCTACGCCGTCCAGACCGAACAGGCCGGGACGGCTCACGCCGTCGCTACCGCCCGCGAACACATCGACGGTCCCTTCGCCGTGCTGAACGGCGACAACCTCTACGATCCGGCGGCGATCGACCGACTGTTCGCGAACTGCCCGGCCGTCGGCGCCGTCGAAGTCGCCGACCCGCGAAACTACGGCGTCCTCAGCACCGATGACGGGGTCGTCGACGACATCACCGAGAAACCGTCGGAACCGGCGACGAACCTCGCGAACGCCGGCGCCTACGCCTTCCCCGAACGGGCCTGCGAGTGGCTCGAGGTCCCCGAGAGCGAGCGCGGCGAACACGAGATCACCGACGTCCTCGCGACGGTGCTCGATCAGTTCGCGGTGACGCCGATCGGCCTCGACCGCTGGCTCGACGTCGGTCGCCCCTGGGAGTTGCTGGAGGCCAACGAGTGGAAGCTCGCCGAGCTCGATCGCCGGATCGACGGCCGGGTCAGCGACGACGCCCACCTCGAGGGCGACGTGGTCGTCGAGGACGGCGCGACGGTGAAACCGGGCACCGTCATCGAGGGACCGGTGCTGATCCGCTCGGGCGCGACCGTCGGGCCGAACGCCTACGTCCGCGGTGCGACGCTGATCGGCGAGGACGCGTCGGTCGGAAACGGCGTAGAGATAGCGAACAGCGTTCTCTCTCGCGCAGCGTCCGTTAGTCACCTCTCGTACGTCGGCGACAGCGTCCTCGGACGGAGGGTCAACTTCGGTGCCGGAACGACGGTCGCGAACCGCCGCCACGACGAGGCGCTCGTCGAGACCACCGTCAAGGGCGAGCGCGTCTCGACGGGTCGGCGGGAGTTCGGCGTCGTCGCCGGCGACGGCGCCAAGACCGGCATCAACTCGAGTCTGACGCCCGGCCTGAAACTGGCAGCGGGAGCGACGACGCGTCCCGGCGAGGTCGTCGAACGCGACAGGTAGCCAGAACCCGACGTCTCGGTCGAACCAACGGGACCCCTGGTGACAGCGCGGCGGGGCGGACGTCGGGCCATCGGTAGCAAGTGGGGGCTTTATACCACGGCGAATTGCTAGAGCAGTTGGAGGGCAGTCGATCAGACCCGATACGATCGCGGCAGTCCCCTCCAGCGCGACTGCGACGGTTCGAGTGCGGGTCGCGGGCTTGACCCGACGGCGCCGTGCGGAGCCGGAACTATGGGGGTGGTTGCGGTTCCCGCGGCATCGTCGACTCGTACTCGGCACTCACGCGTTCGAACCGGTAGCGACAAGCACGAACGGAGGTCGCAATCGACCGATTTCGATTCTCGCGTGATCGTTCTCGAGTGATCGAACGGACAAAACGAGCGATTGACGGCGGAAAACGACGGTGAGTGGAATTCGGCGGGCTACTCGACGGTGACGCTTTTGGCCAGGTTGCGGGGCTTGTCGATCGGCCGGTCGAGGAGGTCGGCCGCGTAGTAGGAGACGAGCTGCAGCTGAACGTTCGCGAGCAGCCCCGCGAGGTCGGCGTCGGTCTCGGGAATCTCGAGGTGCGCGTCCGCGACGTCGACCGCTCGGTGGCCCTCCGGACAGACGGCGATCACGGGCGCGCCGCGGGTCTGGGCCTCTTCGGCGTTTTTCAGCGTCTTCTCGTCCTCCTGGCCGGTGAAGACCGCGAAGACCGGCGTGTCGGGCGTGACCAGCGCCAGCGGGCCGTGTTTGAGCTCGCCCGAGGCGAAGCCCTCGGCGTGCTCGTAGGTGATCTCCTTGAACTTCAGGGCCCCCTCGAGCGCCACCGGGAAGCCGAGCCCGCGACCGATGAAGAAGTACGACCGGCTGTCGTGGTACCGCTCGGCGATGGCCTCGGCGTCGGTCTCAGCGAGCAGGTCGTCGATGGCGTCGGGCATCTCGGCCAGCTCCGGCAGCAGCGAGTCGAGGTCGGCCGGCGGTTCGCCGTGCTGGTCGGCGGCGATGCGCTGGCCCAGCAGCGTCAGCATGACGGCCTGGGAGGAGAAGGTCTTCGTCGCCGCGACGCCGATCTCGGGACCGGCCCGGATGAACAGCGCCTCGTCGGCCTCTCGAGCGGCGGTCGAGCCGACGACGTTCGTGACCGTGACGGTCATCGCCCCCTCGGCCTTGGCCCGGCGCAGGGCGTTCAGCGTGTCCGCCGTCTCGCCGCTCTGGGTGACCGCGACCACGAGCGTGTCGTCGTCGACCGGCGGCGCCGAGACGCTGTACTCGTTGGCCAGCAGGGCGGTCGACTCGATACCGGCCTGTTTCAGCGCGAGCGAGCCGTACAGCGCAGCGTGGTAGGAGGTTCCACAGGCGATGAACTGGACGCTATCGATATCCGTGAACGTCCCGGGCTCGAAGTCCGCGAGCGCGATCCGGCCGTTCTGGGTGTCGATCCGCCCCTCCAGCGCCTGACTGAGGGCGGTCGGCTGCTCGTGGATCTCCTTCAGCATGAAGTGATCGTACTCGCCCTTGCCGGCCTGTTCGGGGTCCCACTCGACCGTCTCGGGTTCGCGCACGACCGGGTTCCCGTCGAGGTCGGTGAACTCGACGCCGTCGTCGTCGACGATGACGACGTCGCCGTCCTCGAGGTAGACGACGCTGTCGGTGTACTCGAGGAACGCGGGGACGTCGCTGGCGAGGAAGTACTCGCCGTCCTTCATGCCGACGACCAGCGGCGATCCCTGTCGAGCGGCGTAGAGAACGTCGTCACCGGAGAACATCGCCGTGACGGCGTAACTCCCCTCGAGTTCGTCGATCGCGCGGCGGAACGCCGCCTCGTCGTCCATTCCCTCGTCGAGATAGAACTGGATGAGATGCGGAATGACCTCGGTGTCGGTATCGCTGGTGAACTCGTGGCCGTAGTCGGCCAGTTCGGACTTGAGTTCGGCGTAGTTCTCGATGATGCCGTTGTGAACGACGGCGACGTCTTTGGTCTCGTCCGTGTGCGGGTGGGCGTTCTCGTCGGTCGGCGGCCCGTGCGTGCTCCAGCGGGTGTGTCCGATCCCGACGGAGCCCTCGAGGGGCGTGTCGTCGATCGACTCTCGGAGCTCGTCGACCTTCCCGGAGCGCTTCTCGACGTTGATTCCCGACCCGTTCTGGACGGCGATACCGGCCGAATCGTAGCCGCGGTACTCGAGATTCTCGAGGCCGGTCAACAGCGGTTCGAAGGCGTTTCCGTCGCCAACGCGGCCGATAATTCCACACATCGTCGATCACCCACCGTACGGCTGTTCGGGAAGGCGGCCTCCCCGGAACACCATAGTAGTTATCGAACGAGACGTCGCGGCTGCGGGGACGGCAGATCGAACGGCCACTCGTGATCGCGCCATCGATTGGTGCGCTCCCGTGGCGACTGTTCGAGATGACGGGCGGTACACGGACATATTGCTACCCTTCCCAGCAGCACCCATTACTATAGACGGGCTACTAGAATCGGTAGTTGACGGGTAACAGTCGGCCTCCGTTCCCCCTCACCGATAATCGAATTCGAGACACTCATCCGTGAAATCACAGTTTCAACATACTCGTACAATTCACGCCCCGATACTGACGAGAGTTCGTCCAGGTCGGGGTTTGAAACCGAGTATGTCAACCAAACACTGGACAGCAACTGCGTACGGGTCACGGCCCATCGAGATCGGTCGATACCGGCGGAGTCCGCGCGAAACCCTCCAACAGTGGCGATTCCGAGCCACGTACTCGCGTGTGCTCCGAACGAGCGTGATCGGCACCCCTACTGATAGCGGGGGCCGTAAACGGATCACTATCGAGAATGAATCGGGCAATCGGTGCGGCCGGTCGCCGAGATGCCGCCGGATCAGCCGGACGTCGCGGGCGCCGTTCGGCCACCGGCACCGAACTCGCAGCGAGACGCTGTGGAATCCCCGGAACGCGACTCGAGGCCAGGTGGCCGACGACACACCGGGGTTCCGGTCGAAACCGCCGGCAAGCGCGCGGCCGATGGCGGTCCGGAAACCCGGTCAGCCGAGCCGACGGGGCGGTCACGTCGGCGGCGCTAGATGTGCGGACCGGCTGCAGGGACGCGCCGAACCGGCACACCTTTGACAGTCGCTGGTGAAGTGCGTGTATGGGTTTTGGTAGCTACGACGAATCCGAACAACAGCAGCAGACGGCGGACGACGAGGACGACGTCGAAGCCGTCAACGTCCACGAAAACGATCACGACGGACAGCTGTCATTCGAGTCCGACGCCTCGACCGACGAGCTCGTCTCGCAGCTCGGCTCGATGAAAGACGACGAGGACGAGGCCGAGGAATAACGCTCGAGGCCGGCGACGACACCGCCTCGTGATCGGTGGGAGGTGACGACGAGCGGGTCCAGATCGGCGAGCGGAACCCGGCTCGGAGAATTTTGTTCCTTTTCGCGCGCGAACAGCGACGATCGGTTCGCCGGCTCAGTACGGTGAGGAATTCGCTCGTTCAGCGAGAGGCGTCGACCGACGGGTCAGCACAGCTTCGACGCGCAGAGTTCGCCGATCGCGCGCCGGAGCCGCTGGGAGACCGCCGACTTCGAGACGCCGAGTCGGTCGGCCAGTTCGTCCTGCGAGATGCCGCGGGGGACGTCGAAGTAGCCCTCCTCGTGGGCGACGGCGAGGAGTTCCTCCTGCTTTTCCGTCAGGGCGACGACGCAGTCGTCCTCGTCGTCGGAGAGTCGCAGATGGTCGACCGTGACCGAGATACCGCGGTCGCGGCAGCGGTCGTTGAACGAGACGAGATCGTCTCGGCTCGGGAACTGGAGCTGGACGCGCCAGCCGTCGCGGGAACTCGAGAGGTCCAGCAGTCGGCCGCCGACCTCGGCGGTCGCCGCGATGAACGTCACCGCTCGGTCGGTGAGTTCGACGCGGTAGACGCGCCGGTCGGGGTAGCGGTCCGCGAGCACCGGATCGGTGACCGTCGGGTCCAGCTCGAGCGCCGATTCGAAGTCCTCGAACGAGTCGCCGGAGACGCTACAGAAGACGAGCGTCCGGCCCGTGCCGACGGTGGTCCAGTACTCGGGTTCGACGGTGACGTCGGTCGCTCGACGGAGGGTCGGCCGCAGGAACAGCGACGAGTGGTCGAGTCGAAGCTGGGTGACGATGCCGCCGTCGGCCTGCGATCGAATCCCCGTGCGGTCGTCCTCGTACTCGGTGACATCGATGCTCACAGGTCGATCCCTCCGGCCGGATACCGGCCGTAATTCCTCGTTACCGCGAACTCGCTCATCGAATACTGAATTCGGCCGCGAGTACATGGTGGTAGACGCTATACACGGAACCGACGCCGGCGGCCACCGCTATATCTATTCACGCGTCGTCGTTCCTGAACGTCGATACGCGGAAGAAATAGGGCGTTACAGGACGATTCGTCGATCTCGAACCGCGGTAAGCCGCTAATACTGGCGCGAGAACTGATGCTATTCCCCGCTGACGCCGGTTCCCTCGTCGAAGAGCAGCGCGAAGACCTTCCGCTGGGCCAGCCGCAGGTGCCGGCTGAACGTCGGCTGTGAGACGCCCAGCGAGTCGGCCACGTCCTCCCCGGTGCTCTCGCGGGGCCACTCGAAGAAGCCGCCGTAGTAGGCCGTCTCGAGGGTCCGGAGCTGTCGCTCCGAGAGTCGACGGCGGAGTTCGGTGTCGAACGCGCGGGCGGGCTGGACCGACCGGTCGCGCTCGCGACGGGCGACCAGTTTCGCCCCCGGCTGGCGGCGCTCGATCAGTTGAACGAACGACCGGACGTCGACCGTACTCGAGAGGTCGACGACGAGCCGGGTTCGATCGTCGACCGGGACGACGGATCGCAACACCCCGCCGTGATCGGCGAGCGTCGTCGCGAGCGTCGACGTCGCGAGGACGAGTTCGAGCAGCGACGCGCCCGGTCGGTCACCGACGAGGCGAGCCGATTCGACTCCCGGCACCGGTTCGATGGCCTCCCGGAGCGCGTCCTCGGTGACGTCGGCCGCGGTACAGAACACCGTCGATCCCCCCGACGATCGCGGGACGACGGTCTCGACGTCGAGTCGGCGATCGAGTCGGTCGGCGACCGCCGCCAGCGGCTCGTCGGTCCCCTGCAGGACGATCTCGAGTTCGGTGACGCGCTCGGACAGCAGCGCCCGTTTCCGCTCGACGGCGGCGATCGCGTGGCTGGCGACCGCCGCGAGGTGGGTGCAGACCGCCCGCGTGACGTCGTCGAACGCCGCCGACCGTTCCGCGTAGACGGTGAGGGTCCCGTAACAGAACTCGTCGATCGCCAGCGGGACGCTCAGCGCGGATCGGAACTCGCGTTCTGCGGCCCGGCGGTCCCACGCGTCGGTTGCACCGTCGGTATCGGCGTCCGCAGCGAGGGCGGGTTCGAGTGTCGTCGCCGCTCTCGCGGTCGGATGCGTCGGCTCGTCGTCCCCGTCCATCGGAACCGAAATCGACTCGATCGCGTCGGCGTGCCGCCCGGCCAGGGCGTCGGGCGTGATGCGTTCGGAGCCGGCCGAGACGTCGCCGATCCAGGCCAGATCGATCGTCCCGGGAGCGTCGTCGAACGGCAGGGAGACGAGCGCCTCGCAGAGCGACGCCTCGATCTCGGCGCGCGTCTCGCCGGCGAGCAGCGTCCGTTCGATCCCTCGGAGCCGGTGGCAGCGGTCGACGACGGACTCGAGGCGCTCGAGATCGGCCCGGCACGACCGCATCACCGCCGCGCCCTCGAGAGCCTCGAGCGCGATCGCGGCCGCGTCGACGACGGTCTCGAGCGGGAGTCGGTCGCGCTCCCCGAAGGCCATCGGCTCGGTGCTCGTCGCGAGCACCACGCCGCGATCGTCGACCGGCACGGCGACGACCCGTTCGGCCCGGATTCCGGCGTTCGCGAGCACGGACTCGAGGTCCGAACGGTCGAAGACGACGGCCGTTCCCCGTCCCGTCGCGGCGGTCTCGGTCTCGGTCTCCGTCTCGAGTTCGGGCTCGGGCTCGGTCGCGGCCTCGAGGCGCTCGAGCAGGTCGGTCTCGGCGGGATCGATCGGCGGCAGGTCGACAGAGCCGGCGGCAGTCGTCTCGACCGCCGCCGGCCTGAGGCGGTCCCCCTCGCGGAGGTACCAGGCCGCGAGATCGGCGCCCGCACAGGAAAGCGCCGCGTCGACGGTCGCCCGCCGAACGGCGGCCGGCGAGTCGGCGGTCCGTATCGTCGCGATCGTCTCCCCGACGGTCGACAGGGCGGCCGCCGCCGAACGGCGCCTGTCGCGGACGACGCAGAGGGTCCGGTCGTCGGAAAGCGGCGTCACGAACACGTCGACGGCCCGCCCGTCGGTGACGAGCGTTCCCGACAGCGGCTCCATCCACCTGGCGACCGTCGCCGACGCCCGCTCGCGAACCGCCGCGGCGAGGTCGTCGTCGAAGAGCGCGTCCAGTTCCCGGCCGACCGGCGGCTCCGCGTCGGCCGACTCGACCAACCCGGCGTTGGCGAAGCGGATCGTCGACCCCTCGAGCACGACGAGTCCGTCCTCGACGGCGTCGACGACCGACTCGAGCAGGTCGAGCCGATCGCGGTCGACGGCGGCGGCCGCGGCGTCGGCCTCGCGTGCGTACACGGTGATACCGTTCGCGCCGGGATGGACGGACACCGACAATCGGGTCTCGAGCGACGGATACGGGGTCTCGAACGTGACGACTCGCTCCGTCGCGGCCGCCTCCTGGAGCCGTTCGGCGAACCGACCGCGGACGGCGTCGTCGAGGAGGTCCCAGACGACGGTCCCGGGCTCGATCGACCCGTCGGCGTCGAACAGGCGATCCGCGGCCGCGTTGGCGTAGCGGAGCTCCCAGGCCGGTCCGAGAGCGAACGCCGGATCGTCGATCCGGTCGAACGCCCGTCGGGCGGGGCCGTCTGGCTCGCGGGCCGACGCGGTCTCGAGCGTGCACACGAGTCCGTCGACGTCGCGATCGCCGAGCCGGTTGGTACAGCGCAGGTCGTAGACGTGCCAGGTCCCGTCGGCGTGGCCGATTCGGACGGTTCCGCGCTCGGTCGCCCCGAACGCGGCCGCCGCCGCGGTCTCGAGGACGTCGGTCGCCGACTCGCGGTCGTCGGGATGGACGAGTCGCGTCAGCGGCGTCCGCTCGAGTTCGGTCGGCGTGTACCCCATCCGCGGTTCGACCGCCGAACTGACGGTCTCGAGGTCGCCGTCCGCGTCGACCACCCAGACGAGCGCGTCGGAGCGCTCGAGCAGCGATTCGTCGCGGCGACCCGAGGCGGTCTCGAGGCGGTGGCGATCGGCCGCGTTCCTGACCCGCGTCGCGACGAGCGACGGCGGGTCGTCAGCGTCGACGACGTCGGTCGCGCCCGCCTCGAGCGCCGCCTCGGCGGCGACTCCGTCGGCGGCCGAGTCGTCGACGACGGCGACGATCGGCAACTCGCCGTCCCGATCGCGAACGGACGCGAGCGGCGACGGACCGTCTCCCGCCTCGAACGGGCAGACGACGCAGTGGATCTCGAGCTGTGCGAGTCGCTCGAGGGCGGTCTCGAGCGTCCGCTCCCTGACGATCGAGATCGACTCGAGCTGCGAGGAGAGCGCGTCCGTCGCGACGTCGATCCGCCGCGCGTCGCCGACGACGAGCACCCTGAGAACGTCGCTCGCGACGGTCGCGGTCCCGTCGCTCATCGCCCGACCGCCTCCGCTCGCGAGCGCCGGGTACTCGGTCGACGTCGGACTACCCGGAGCGGCCGGCGGCTCGATCGATCGGCCGCCGATCGCCCGCGGACCGTCGGAAAACGCGCGGCCACGATAGCGCGGGATTCGGAATTGCGCGGGTTAATTATCGATTCCGTATGCGGGGGTAATGGGTTATTATCGCGAGCTCTGCCGTCCAGCGCGCCGAGAAATGACAGTCAGCGAACGGCAGAGCGCGCCGTCTCGGAACGAGGCTCCTCGAGCGATCGGAACCGCTGCCGAACGCTACTGCGCTCGGACGGTGACGACCGGAACCGTGGCGTTCCGAACGACCTCCTCGGCGACGCTGCCGGTGACCAGGTGATCGAGGCCCTCGCGGCCGTGGGTCCCCATGACGATCAGATCGATCGCGTTCGTCTCGGCGACGTCGACGATCTGCTCCTGGGGGACGCCGTGGCGGACGACCGTGGAGGTATCGACCCCGCGCGAGGAGGCGCTCCGTTCGGCCTCCTCGACGGCCTGGCTGGCCTCCGCTTCGTGGTCCGTTCGCATCTCGTCCTGTTTGTCCGTGGCCTGGGGTCCGTCCTCGGACACCGAGAGGAGGTGGAGCTTCGCTCCGAGCTGGTCGGCGAGCTCGATCGCGTGGTCGGTCGCCTGTCGAGCGCTCTCGCTCCCGTCGGTCGCGAGCAGGATGTTCTGATACATCGTGTAACTGAACGGTCGACGGACGAGCGGTTACATATCGCACTTGCCGTTGCCGGCCGCGGACCCCGTGACCGAGTCAGAGCCGCGGCTGCTCGCGTCGTTTCGGCTGTAACGCGCCGCGAGTCGGCGAGCTGAGCCGGTCGACGGCGCCGCGGGACTGGGCGACCTCGACGAGCAGATCGGACAGGTTCACCAGGTCGGAGACGTACTCCCGACGGCGCCGCTGCCAGCGCTCGCCGACGCCGTCGTCCGTGAGGATCTCGAGCGAGCGGTCGCGAACCGCGGCGTAGTCGTCGAACTGCTCGGCGAGGCCGGCGCGCTCGAGTTCCCGGAACTCGCCGTACTCGTGGTCGTCGGTGCCCCGGTAGCGGAACGCGGGGGTTCCCAGGAGCGCGGCCTCGTTGACCATCGTCCCCGTGTCCGCGACCAGCAGGTCGGCCTCGGCCATCGCGTCGTGGATCATCGCTGGGTGGAGGTCGTACGGCCGCGCGGGGAGCTCGCTGAGGTCCATCTCGTCGCCCTCGTCGGAGACGAAGACGGTCGCGTGCTCGCTCAGACGCTCGATCAGGTCTCGGCGCTGCTCGGGTCGGAACCCCTCGAGGTCGGTGTCGTGGAGGGCGTCGAGGGCGTTGAACCGGACGAGGACGTACGGCTCGTCCGGGTCGACGCCGAGGAACTCGCGGACGTTCTCGTCGGGCTCGAACACGTCGGGGTGGAGGTACGCACACTCTTTGAATCCCTGGAAGGTGTAGTGGTCGGCGCCGAGATCGCGCCGCGTGACCGCCGGGGAGAGGATACAGTCGGCGAAGGGGCGAGAGACGGTGTGGTTGAAATCGCCCGGTTCGTCGTCGAGGACGAGGACGACCGGCGACCTGGTCAGCGTCCCCGCGTAGGCGGCGTAGGGGCCGCGACCGAAGACGACGTCGGGATCGAACCGACGCGCCTCGCGGCCGATCGTGTAGAACTGGCCGCCGAGTTCGCGGGCGAACCGGGCCGTCGAGTAGCCGTCGGTCTCGTGCTTGCCGTACACCCGATACGGCATGCCGAAGAAATCGAGTAAGTCCGTCGTACAGGCGTACTCCCGGGTCAACACGAGCACGTCGTGTCCCGCGTCCTCGAGGCGGTCGACGGCGTGACGATACAGATGGACGTGGGCGGGCGTATTCGCGAAGACGAGGATCCGCATCGATAGAGCGTAGCCCGGAGCGACGTTTTGTAATAGGACGGCTACACCGGTCGGGTCGGCGAGAGCGGCCGTCGGCGCCGCGGGAGCGCCGTCTCCCGCTCGTCCCGCCGGAACGCGACACATGGGTTCGGGATCGCTGGGAGAGCGTGGGAAGCGCGCGCGAGATCAGTGGGCGACTACCGACTCGACGTCGTTCCCGAGACCCGTCTACAGCTCGATTCTAACGGATCTAACGGGCTATCTCGGATACCAGCGAAGTCGCGTATTCATATAAGAGTAGGTGAAGATGACTCGAGCGCTAGCGATCGTTTCGCTATTGGTCGCGGAAGGTTCAACCAGGTCACAGGACGTATACCGCGATTGATCGAATCGATAGCGCGGCTGTTCGCTCTATAACAAAACGCCGACGAGCGGTAGGGTCGGGCAGAGTCGGTAATGGAGGTCCTCACCCTCACGGCGAACGCCGACGCACCGTTCATGAACCAGCAGATGGCCGTCCTCGAGGAGCGCGGCGTCTCCTTTACGACGCTGCCGGTGGCGGGGGAGGTCGCCGCCGACGTCGACCGAAATCCGATCGACTACCTCCGGACCATTCCGGGCGTGATCCGTGAGGCGAGTACCGGCTACGACCTGATCCACGCCCACTACGGGCTGACGGCGCCGATAGCCCTCGCCCAGCTGCGCACGCCGGTGGTGCTCTCGCTGTGGGGATCGGACGTCCACGGGCCCGTCAAACCGATCAGCAGCGTCTGCGCGCCGCTGTGCGACGAGGTCGTCGTCATGTCCGAGGAGATGCGCGCGGAGCTCGGCCGCGACTGCCGGGTCATCCCTGACGGCGTCGATCTGGACCGGTTCCAGCCGGAACCCCGAGAACGGGCCCGCGAGAAGGTCGGGTGGGACGACGTCGGCGACGCCTATCAGGTGCTGTTCCCCTATCCGCCCGAACGGGGGGTCAAGAACTACCCGCGGGCGAAGCGGATCGTCAGCGCGGCCGACGACCTGCTCGAGCGGCCGGTCGAGCTCCGGACCGTCTACGGCGTCGACCACGACGCGGTCCCCGACTACATGAACGCGGCCGACGCCCTCCTGCTGACCTCCGACAGCGAGGGGTCGCCGAACTCGGTCAAGGAGGCGATGGCCTGCGACCTGCCCGTCGTCTCCCTCGACGTCGGCGACGTCCGGCAACGGCTGGCCGGCGTCGATCCGTCCCGCGTCGCCACCACCGACGCCGAACTGGTCGAGGGACTGGTGGACGTCCTGCGACGCGAGGAGCGCTCGAACGGCCGCGAGGCCGCCCGCGAGGTGAGCATCGAGCGGACCGCCGAACGGATGCTCGACGTCTACGAGGACGTCGCCGGCGAGACGGTGCCGACGCGGCCCGCTCGGGAGGCGGCGAAACTCGAGTGAGTCGGCCGACGATTCCAGCGAGTCGATAGCTCAGAGAGCGATAGCAGTGCTGATCGGAATCTTCGAGGGCTCGTTCCGTCTCCTCGAGAGCGGCCTCGCGAAGTTCGTCCAGAGGCGCAGTTCTCAGTTCTTCGTCGACGGCGGTCCGAAGCGGGACGGCCGTCAAATACGCCGTGAACCGCCAGTACCGACGGACGTCGTCGAGTAGTCCGGGCCGACGCGACTACGCTTCCTCCCGGTACCACGCCATCGTCTCCGGCAGGTGCGCCTCGATCGGCTGGTACTCGTAGCCCAGTTCCGCCTGGGCCTTCCGCGAGGTGTAGAAGAGCCGCTCGGTCGCCAGCCGGGCCATCTGCCGGTCGAAGGGGAACATCCGCACGTCGGCGACGGCGCTGGCGGCCTCGGCGACCGGGCCGGCGGCGCGGATCGCCGTCGCGGGCACCTGAATCCGCGCCGGAGAGCCGTCGGTGGCGTGAGCGATCCGCGAGACCGCCTGGCGGTAGGTGAGGTTCTCGCCGCCGAGGATGTAGTGATCCCCGCTGGCGCCGCGCTCGGCGGCCAGCAGCAGGCCGTCGACGACGTCCGAGACGCCGACGATGCTCAGCCCGCCCGGGAGGTAGGCCGGCATCGTCGGCTCGAGGCCCATCGAGAGCAACTGGACGGTGAACTCCTCGTCGCCGGGACCGAAGATCGACGTCGGGTGGACCGTGACGGCCTCGCCGCCGTCGGCCGCGTAGTCGTCGACCAGCCGCTCGGCCGCCGCCTTCGACTCCTGGTAGGCGCCGAGCGGTCGGGCGACGTCGCTCTCGTCGGCGAACTCCGCGTCGCCGTCGGGCCGGCGCGTGCCGGACGTGCTCGTGAAGACGAGTCGCCCGCAGTCGACGTCTCGGCAGGCCTCGAGGACGTTCTCGGTGCCGTCGGCGTTGACCCGGTAGACCGTCTCGGGGCCGGCGGTCCAGAGGCCGATGCCGGCGAGGTGGAAGACGACGTCGGCGCCGTCGACGAGGTCGCGCAGCGTCTCGCCGTCGAAGAGGTCGCCGACGTACCAGTCGATATCGGTGCCCTCGAGGTCGCCGCGGTCCGACGAGGGACGGCTCAGGCCGCGGACGTCCCAGCCGTCCGCGAGCAGCCGCTCGCAGAGGTGCGAGCCGAGAAAGCCCGTCGCGCCGGTGACGGCCGCGATTTTGCCCCCCGTCATCGTTGCTCGAGCTGTGGCGGGACGGCGTCGCCGGCCACTGCGGCGTACAGTCGGTACGCGGTCGTAACGGCGGGGTGGGTGTCGTCCGGCGGCGGTAACTCGCCGTCGGGCAGGCGACGTCTGATCGCCGCGAGGTCGACGTCGGAATCGGGACCGTCCGCGGCGCTTTCGATAGGGATCGACCCTTCATCGGCGCCGAGCGTCCACCGAAGCA
Organism: Haloterrigena sp. KLK7; assembly: GCF_037914945.1. NCBI lineage: Archaea > Methanobacteriati > Methanobacteriota > Halobacteria > Halobacteriales > Natrialbaceae > Haloterrigena > Haloterrigena salinisoli. The sequence goes on along the minus strand of NZ_CP149790.1, from coordinate 190,239 downwards.
CGGGATCCTCCTCGATCGATCGCTCGAGCAGCGACGAGCCGATCGCGTCGACCTCCGGCATCGGGCCCGCGAACAGCGCGTCGGTCGCGACGGGATCGCCGCTGTAGACCGTCATCGCGTCCAGGACGGAGAGGGCCGGCTGAACGGCCTGCGCCGCCGCGACGGCGGTCGGATCGTCGTCGGCGACGCTGCTCACGAGCCGGCCGAGCGCGCGGATGCCGCCGGCGACCGGTCCCGCTTCGGTCGGCCGCAGCGTCGGCACGACGACGACGGTGCTCTCGAGGAGTTGTTCGGGCACCGACACCGAGACCTGCTCGCCGTCGACGGTGACGACCGTGTTGCGTCGGCCGCCGTTCGCGAGGTCGACGAGGTCGGCCTCGAATCGCTCGGCGACGCCCGGGTAGTCCAGGTACGCGGCGGTCCGGTCGAACGCGATCCGCTCGTCGCTCGCGCCCGCGATGGCGACGTCGGCGTCGGTCCAGGTATCGAGCCGGCCGGCGATCGAGCCGACGACGGCGGGGTCGGTGACCATCCCCGACGACGGGTGGAACGGGTAGTGGGCGTCGGGGACGAGCGTGATCCGATCGGCCGCCGTCAGCGAGCTCAGGTAGGGTTCGAGGACGGCGCGGACCGGCGACTCGAGCGCCGTCAGCCGGCGGTCCGTGTCGGGCGTCCAGCCGCCGCGTCGCTCGGGGTCGTCGACGCCGATCGCGTGGACGCTCACGGCATCACCTCCGGCGTCTCGAGGTCGGCGTCGTCGCTCTCGGCGGCCAGTTCGTAGGCGGTCTCGGCGAGTTCCAGGGTCCGCCGACCGTCGGCGCCGTCGACCGGCGGGCGCTCGTCGTTGCGGACGGCCTCGCAGAAGTCCGCCAGCGCGTCGTAGTGGGCCCGCAGGTAGAAGGTGGGGCCGAAGACGTCGGGGTCGTCGCCGGTCACGCGGCTCGCGACGTTCGACAGCGCGGACGTGGCCGCGCCCGCGTAGAAGTTATCCGGGATGTGATCCTTGTTGCTGATCGTCCCCGTCACGCCCTCGAGGCGCAGCCGGGTGTTGACCTCGGGGAGTTGCTCCCACTGGTAGGTGCCACAGTGGAGCGTGATCGTCGTCTCCGTCTCCGGCGCCCGGAGCATGACCGTCGCGGCGTCCTCGGCCGGGATGTCGAGGGTCCGGCCCATCGTCGCGTCCCGAACCTCGAGGTCGCCGAACAGCCACTCGAGGACGTCGAAACAGTGGACGCCGAGTTCGATCAGCGAGCCGCCGCCGGCGGCGTCGGGGTCCATCGGCCACTCCGGGGGCGCCTCGTCGGCCGGCGGCTTTCCGAGCGGGTGGTCGTTGAGCCGCGTGATCGAAGCGTAGGGGACGTGGCCGACGCTGCCGTCGTCGTAATCGTCCTTTACGCCGACCATATCGGGCTGATAACGGAGCGTGTGATCGACGCCGACGGCGATCCCCGCCTCGCGAGCCGTCTCGAGCATCTGGTCGGCCTCCTCGGTCGAGCGGGCCAGCGGTTTCTCGACGAAGACGTCGACGCCCGCCTCGGCGGCGCGTTCGACCGCGTCGGCGTGGAGGAACGGCGGGAGTGCGACGACCGCCGCGTCGAGGTCCTCGTGTTCGAGGAGCGTCGTGTAGTCGTCGTAGGTCCGCGCGACGCCGGCGCGGTCGGCCCGATCGCGGTTTTCCGGGACCGCGTCGGCCGCCGCGACGACCTCCACGTCGGGCAGCGAAAGCGCCGACTTCAGGTGTACCATGCCGATGTTGCCGACGCCGAGCACGCCGAGTTCGAACGCGCTCGAGTCGGTCCATCGACTCAGAACTGTCGGTGGCATCTGCCCGAAACCGGACCGGGAGCGGGCTTTGTTATCGTCGCCATATCCACGGCTCGACGGCGGTAGCAGTCCCCTTCAGGAGACGGATCGATCGGTTCCGGTCAGTTCGACCGCACCGTGGCCTGGCCGTCGACGCCGTCAGTGGTGCCGTCGATTCCCGTATCGCGCGATCGACGGACGCGGCGCGCGACGTCGCCCATCGTTTCGACGGTGAGGTCGGTCTCCGAGCGGCGGCGCTCGAGGTACGAGAGGATCGACCGCATCCGTTGGTCGTCACGCTCGCCCGTGAGGTTGTTCGGGTGGAGCCACATGTGGAAGACGCCGTCCGATCGGACCGCCTCGTCGATCCCCCGGCGGGCCAGTTCGAGCATGGGGTCGGTCCAGATCGACTCCGCGACGGTCCGGGCGGGGCCCTCGAAGCCGAAGAGGAACAGCGAGGCCGGCACGTTGACCAGCCCGTACTCGTCGGTCCGGGGGTCGGTCACCAGCGACTGGTCGCGGACCGTCGAGTCGAAGACGCCGCGAACGCCGTCCCGGGTCGGCGACCGACCGCGGTACGCCGAGACGTCGTACTCGGCCAGCACGTCCCGGTGACCGACGTCGTTGCGCGGATAGATGAACGAGTCGATCGATTCGCCCCACTCGGCGGCGATTTCGGTGGCCCGATCGAGCTCCGCGGCGGCGAGTTCCCGATCCGTCTTCGGATCCCCGAAGAGGACGTGCGAGAAGGTGTGGCTGGCGAGTTCGTGGTCGACGTCGGCCTCGAGGACGCCGTCGACGAGGTCGGGCCCGAACCGGAGGTCCTCGCGGTCGGCCCACGCGCCGCGTTCGCGGTCGAACCAGCCCGGCGGCGCGGGATGTCCCTCGTGGGCGCCGTCGCAGGACTCGAGCATGAGGTGGCCGACGACGGCCCACGTCGCCGGAACGTCGAACTCGTCGAGCAACTCGAGCATTACCGACCAGCCGCGGCGGCCGGACTCGACGCGGTCGGCCGGCGGGTCCGGGAGATCGTGGAAGCCCCAACCGAGCTCGGCGTCGAGGGAGACGACGACGCTACCCACGACACCCACCACCAGCGGCCACTCGGATGCGTCTCATATACGATTCCTGATGAACGAACCGTTTTGTTATGGATCACCTGTTCGCACCGCGACGGAGCATAACGACGCGTGTATGGTCAGAGTACACAATCCACATGTGAGAGGCTAATATCGAACCCGATACCGGAAAATTCGACAGCACACCGACCGTATTACCCGAGTATTAGCCCGAATAACGGTGAAATCTCCCCATAACAAAGCACTGATCGCGTCACTTCCAGGACAGCAGGCGTCTCCGACGCCACACCTATCCAATCATGAGCAGCCCTTCCCCGACAGCCGAGCGCGCGTTCGTGCTCGGGTTCGACGGCGTGCCGTGGAGACTCATCGACCAATGGAGCGACGAGGGCGAGCTCCCGAACTTCGCCCGAATGCGCGAGGAGGGCGCCGCCGGAACCCTCGAGAGCACCCAGCCCGCGACGACACCGCTGGCGTGGCCGTCGATCGCGACCGGGGTCTGGCCGGACAAACACGGCGTCTACGGCTTCCAGAATCTCTCGTCGGACTACACCCACGAGATGTACACCAGCCACGACATCCAGCAGCCGACTCTCTGGGAGCAAGTCACGCCGGCCCACGTCGGCAACGTCCCGATGACGTATCCGGCCCAGGAGATCGACGGCACGATGGTCACCGGCATGATGACGCCCTCGACGGACAAGGAGTACACCCATCCGCCCGACCTCGGGGACGAGATCGAATCGCGGATCCCCGAGTATGAGATCAGCCTCGACTACCCCGACTACGCCGACCGACTCGACGAGTTCGAGGTGGCCGTCGACGAGATGCTCGAGACGCGACGCGATCTGATGCACCTCCAGATGGACCGCGCCAGCGACGACTGGCGGCTGTTCTTCTTCGTCTTCACCGCTCCCGACCGCTTCCAGCACCTCATCTGGGACATGGATCGGTTGCTGGCCCACTACAAGAAACTCGACGCGATCCTCGGCGAGGTGATGGAGTACACCGACGAACACGAGGCCGACCTCTACGTCGTCTCCGACCACGGGTTCGGACCGATCGAGGAACTGGTCTACGTTAACCACATCTTGGAGCGGGACGGGTACCTCTTCGAACAGGAGGACGAGGGCACCCGCGGCGCGCTCGCGAGCCTGGGGATCTCCCGGGAACGCATCACGGACGCCCTCAGGCGGGTCGGAATCTCCGAAGAGAAGATCGTCTCGACGCTCCCGCGGTCGATCGTCGACACGGTCGCCGAGCAGATTCCCGGCGAGCACGCCCTCTACGACGTCGATTACGACCGAACCGTCGCGTTCGTCCACGGCCCCGGCTGCCTGTACGTCAACGACACCGAGCGCTTCGAGAAGGGCGTCGTCGATCCGAGCCAGATCCCGGAGCTCAAGGCGGAGCTCACCGATCTCTTCGAGTCCGTCACCGACGACGACGGCGATCGGATGCTGAACGTGTTCGACGGCGACGAACTGTTCCCGACCGACGACGCGGCGCCCGATCTGATCGTCAAGGGCCGGGGCGTCTACGAGTCGCGCAACGCGCTCACCGAGACGGCGACCGGAGACACCGGCAATTACGACGCGAGCCACCGCGCGGAGGGAATCGTTCTCTGTCGCGGCCCCTCTATCGACGCCGGCGCGACGCTACGGGGCGCTCGCGTCGTCGACATCGCACCGACTCTGCTCCACGGAATCGGCGAACCCGTGCCGAAGAACGCCGACGGCCGCGTCCTCTTCGACGCCTTCGACGAGGACGCGAACCCCGCATCGACGAAGGTCGAACGGACCGGCGTCTCGAAAGCGGACCGCGACGGCGACGTCGACGATGACTTCGACGACGTCGAAGACCGGCTGAAGGGACTCGGGTACATGGAGTGACGATCGGCAGCCGATCGGACCGGGCGGGGCGATCCGCTCGGGAGGTCACACCGGGCCGCCGATCGAGGACGAAGTCGACGCCGATCCGCCGAACGTAACGGGTCGGAACGGAACGGATCGGATCGTTCGGGACACTGTAAGGTTCGGTTCTCTCGTGTGAAGGAGTGTATAATTAAGAGCGGGACTGAAATTCGGGTATTCGTACCAATGCTGGGAGTTCGGCCCGACCCTGAACGACCGACGGCCAGTGATCAGACCGGGCGCGCTCGAGCGGACCCGACCGACCGATCCGCGGTACTGATCGGCGTCGCGAGCGCGGCGATCAGCGCGAACACGCTCGTCGGCCTGTTGCTCTCGTCGACCGAGACCCGACGAACCGACCGATCCGCGTCGTCCGCGACCGGGACCGTCACCCGCGACGACGCGACCGCGACCGTCAGCTACGACGACGCGACCGCGTCCGCCGGTCGAGCGCGCCGGCTCCGGCGTCGGCTCGAGACGGCGGTGAAGCGGTACGTCGATCCCCTGTTCCGTATGCCGCGCATAACGGACCAGTGAATCGGACCGACCGGAGCGGTGTCGCGTGGCGGCGGCGGAGACCGTCGTCCCGGTCGCCCCGTCCGAACGGACGGGTGTCCTGTCGGAATCGCCCCGCGTTCGTCTCCAAACCGCGATCTATAGGGTTCGGAGACTCTCCGTTACGAGATTATTTACTAATGTCGTATCTGCGGTGTGATCGGAACAGTCAACCAACTCATGACGCAGACCAGTAGCGGTCCCGGCTCGACTGACACCGAAGCGAAGCGCGGCGACGAGGATGCCCGATCGATACCGGCTACCGATCGTCGGTCACGACGGGAGGACCGAGCGTCCGACCGCGGTCGCCGAGCCGCCGTCGCTCGAGCGAGCGAGGTGACCGCCCGATGAACGTCCTCTCGGTCGTCGGCGCCCGACCCCAGTTCATCAAGGCGGCCGCCGTCTCGCAGGAACTGCGGCGCGACCACGACGAGTACCTCGTTCACACCGGCCAACACTACGACCACGAGCTCTCCGAGATCTTCTTCGACGAGCTCGAGCTCCCAGAGCCGGACGCCCAGCTCGGCGTCGGCTCCGGGTCCCACGCCGGCCAGACCGCCGAGATGATGACCGAGTTAGAACGGCTCGTCGAGGAGCGCTCGCCGGACGTCGTGCTCGTCTACGGCGATACCAACTCGACGCTCGCGGGCGCGCTCGTGGCCGCGAAGACGTCGCCGCTGCTGGCCCACGTCGAGGCGGGACTCCGGTCGGGCGACTGGTCGATGCCCGAAGAGGTCAACCGGAAACTCACCGATCACTCCTCGGACCTGCTGTTCGCGCCGGGACGGAACGCGACGGAGACCCTCGAGGGTGAGGGGATCTCGGAGGACGTCCACGCCGCGGGCGACGTGATGTACGACACGCTCCTGCAGATCCGCGACGGGCTCGACGACGTCGAGTTCGACGGCCTCACCGTTCCCGAGGAGTACGTCCTCGCGACGGTCCACCGCGCGAAGAACACTGACGATCCGGACCGGCTCGAGGGGATCATCGACGCGTTCGCGCGGCTCTCGAAGCCGGTCATCTTCCCGGCCCACCCCCGAACGGTCGAGGCGCTACGGGAGAACGACCTCTGGGAGCGGGCGACCGAGGAGATCGACGTCGTCGACCCCGTCGGGTACGGGCAGTTCATCAAACTCATCGAGGGCGCGGACTGCGTCGCGACGGACTCCGGGGGCGTCCAGAAAGAGGCGTTCTATCTGGACACCCCCTGCGTGACCCTTCGCGAAACGACCGAGTGGATCGAGACGGTCGACGCCGGCTGGAACGTGCTCGTCGGTGCCGAGACGGACCGAATCGTCGAGGCCGTTCGAAACGCCGACGACCCGGCGTCCAAACCCGATCTCTACGGAACCGGGAACGCGGCGTCTCGAATCGTCAGCCACCTCGAACGAGCGGTCGATCGCGACGGATGACGTCGCCGATCGCGGACCGCGATAGCGACACCACGGATATCCAATGACCGACCAGAACGACGATGACTTCCCGCGCGAGCGCGCTCCGCTCCCCGACGACGCGGAGTTCGCGCTCTGTCTGACCCACGACGTCGATCGACCGTACAAGGGCTTCCGGTCGTTCTACTACGCCGCACAGGAGCGACCGCGATATCACCTCCGAACTGCCCTCTCGGACGACAACCCCTATTGGCAGTTCGAGGAGATCTCGTCGCTCGAGGACGAGCTGGGCGTCCGATCGGCGTTTTACTTTCTCAACGAACAGCACCTGCTGGCCGATCGACCGGTTCGGGACTGGCTCTCGCCGGCGAACTGGGTCCAGCATCTGGGCCGGTACGACGTCACCGATCCCGAAATCGTCGACGTCATCCGCGATCTCGACGCCGGCGGCTGGGAGGTCGGTCTGCACGGCTCCTATCACTCCGCGGACGATCCGGAGCGACTCCACGAGGAGAAAGCGGTCCTCGAGGACGTGCTCGGCCACCCCGTGAGCGGGGGTCGGCAACACTACCTGAACCTGACGATCCCCGAGACGTGGGAGTATCACCGAACGATCGGTCTCGAGTACGACGCGAGTCTCGGCTCGAGCACGCGCTGTGGCTTCCAGGACGGCTACCGGCCCGCGCGACCGTTCGACGACGAGTTCCTGGTCTTTCCGCTGACGATCATGGAGCAGGCGCTGCCCGATCCGGACGCCGAGTTCGAGGCCGCCCGACAGACGTGCGAGCGGCTCTTGCGCGAAGCCGCGGCCAACGACGCCGTGATGACCGTGCTCTGGCATCCGCGGTACTTCAACGAACGGGAGTTCCCGGGCTACCGGCGGCTCTATCGGTGGCTCGTCGAGTGGGCGCTCGATCACGACGCATGGGTCGGCCCGCCTCGAGACCTCTGTGCGGCGCTGCAACGCGATCGCTCGACGGACTCCGGATCGTCGCTGCACTCGGCGTCGAGCGTGTCGGGGCCCGGCGACTGAGTCGGAGCGGGTCGATCGCGATCGACGACCGTCACCGAACGACCGGTCCGATCGCGTCCGAGCGACTCGAGCGGGGACGAACCGCCGCCGGCGAGCGAGCGGAGCGAGCGGCTATCGAGCTTCTGTCGACCGATCCGAATCGGATTCGAGAGAAAACGGAATTCGAGACGCGTATCGACGCGATCCGAAACCGCAGTCAGTGACCGTTCGGTCGCGTCTCACGGGTCAATACCGACGCGACCGTCGAGGACGAGGGGCGGAGAGGGTTCTCTCGAGCGGCGCCCGAACGCTCGAGCGAGGGGCGTCAATCGCTACCCACGTGGACGGGCGGCTTCGAGTCTGCGACCGGCTTGTGATCGAACTCGTGTACCGACTCGAGGCCGGTAACGCAGCCGCGGGACGTCGCGACGTCGACGATCACGTCGGTGAGGTTCACCTTGTCCGAGAGGAACTCGCGGCGACGGCGTTGCCACGTTTCTTCGATACTGTCGTCGCGAAGCACCGTCGTCGCCAGTTCGAGGATGCCCTCGAACTCGGCGACGTTGTAGATCAGTTCCTGCTCCTCGAGTTCGAGGAAGTTCCCCATGTCGTCGTCCCCGACGAACGAGTTCGACCGGATCGCCGGGGTGCCGAGCAGCGCGGCCTCGGTGACCATCGTCTGCGTGTCGGCGATCAGGAGCTTCGCTTCGGCGAGGGCGTCGTGCATCAGGGCGGGGTGGAGGTCGAACTCCTGTGCCGGGAGCCCCGCGAGGTCGACGCCGCTGCCCTCGTCGGAGACGAGGACGGTCGCGTCGTCGCTGAGTTCCCTGACGAGACGCCGACAGTCCTCGTTCGTGAGGCCGTCCTTGCCGACGTCGTGTTGCGAGCCGAAGGCGTTGAGACGGAGGATCACGTACGGGTCGTCGTCGACGCCGAGCTGGTCCCGGATCGACAGGTTCGGCGAGTAGATCTCCGGATGGAGATACGCGCACTCCTTGAATCCGGGGAACGTGTAGTGATCCTCGCCGAGGTCCTTCCGGAACGTGTCCGGCGTCAGGATAGTGCGCGCGAACGGGGTCGAGATCGTGTGGTCGAACGACGCCGGCTCGGAGTCGATGAGCAGGACGGTCGGCGCTCGAACCACGGCACCCGTGTGCGCCGCGTAGCCGCCCATTCCGAAGACGAGATCGGGATCGAACCGGCGAGCGTGCCGGATGGCGCGAACGTAGTGGACGGGCAGGCGGCTCAACAGCGAGCCCTTCGACGTATCGCAGTAGCCGTAGATCTCGTAGGGCAGGTCGTACCACTCGAGCAGATCGACCGTACAGGTGTAGTCCCGGGCGAGGACGAGTACCTCGTGTCCTCGGTTGCGGAGCTGTTGGACGGCGTGTTTATACAGATGCACGTGGGCCGGCGTATTCGTGAAAAACAGGTATTTCATCTTGAATTGAACCCTCTTCTAAACGGAACGTAGACAAGTGTCGGAGTTTGTTATGTTCCTCGTACCGATAGCTTCCGGCGTCCTACCGGCCGAATCGTCGTACCGAGATGCGGCGCCGAGCAGCAGTTCGGACCCCCACATCGGTCGACGCATCCGGGTCGGAGAACGGCCTCGTTCGTCCGTCATCCGGTCGGAACCGAAGACTCTCACCGCAGGCGTAACGAGCGCATAACAAGGACTCTCGTTGACACACGCGAAAGTAGTATGGACGTCAACCGTATCGGGCTCGAGGAGTGGCGCGACGCGCTCCCCGCGTCCGGATACGAAGTGTTTCACGAACCCGAGGCGCTCTCGGTGCTCGAAGACCACACGAACGCCGAACTGCGACTGTACGGCGCCTACAAGGGCCAGCAGTCTGTCGGCCTCTTTCCGGCCTTCGTCACCGATCGACCGATCGGACGGACGGTACTCTCGCCGCCGATCTCGTTCAGCGTGCCCCGACTCGGCCCGATCGTCGACCCGAACAGCCCGAAGCGGCGAAAGCGAGAGCGGATTAACCGCGAGCTGGCCGAGGCCGTCATCGACGACACCGACGTCGACAATCGGACGACGCTGTTCCGGATGACCACGCCCCTCGAGTACACCGATCCCCGGCCGTTCGGCTGGAACGACTTCTCGCTGGAGCCGCGGTTCACCTACCTGGTCGACCTGGAGAACACGACCATGGAGGCCGTCATGAAGGGGTTCAGCAAGAGCCTCCGGCGAGAGATGCGCAAACTCGACGAGCTGGATCTCTCGATCGAGACGGAGGGGATCGACTCGGCGCTGCGGATCTACGAGGACGTCGTCGAACAGTACCGCGCACACGACGATTCGCCGCCGATCTCGCGGTCGTTCCTGCGCGACCTCCTCACGTCGCTCCCCGACGAGCTGTGGCGCGTGTACGTCGCGCGAACGCCGGACGGCCGGTACAAGAGCGGCGTCGTCGTGCTCTACGGCCCCGACCAGGCGTACTTCTGGCAGGGCGGCGTCACCGAGACCTACGAGGGCGTCAGCGTCAACAGCCTGCTCCACCGGGTCATCATGGAGGACGTCCTCACCGACCCGGAACTCGAGTCGGTCACCGGCTACGATCTCGTCGGCGCGAACACCGAACGGCTCTGTGAGTACAAGGCCAAGTTCAACAGCGACCTGCGCCAGTACTACGTGGTCGAGTCGTCCGGCCTCGAGATGGAACTCGCGAAGTCGACCTACCAGAAGCTGGCCGGATCGCTGAGCAAGGCCAGTTCGCTGGGCAACTAACGGTGTGGGATCGATTCTTCTGCAGTCCGACGTTCGTGGATAGACGTCGTCGTTTCGCGGCCGGACTACGCCGTTTCAGTTCGAGACTCGTCTGACGCCCGTGTCCGCCTATCGGCGGCAGCGTTGTCGTCGCGGCAGACTAGACGAGCGGAACCCGCAAGGACGGCCACCTCGCGGGGAGACATCGCGGTACGTTCGGGCGACGGACCGAACAGGTGACTGCTGACCGCCCGCTCGTCGACGGTCAAGTCAACATCGAGAGGGTTTCCTCGGGATCGAGGAGCCCGCTGGCCGTCGCCAGGCCCGCCCAGACCGCGGCGCCGAGGAGGATCACGCCGACCAGCGAGGCGAGACCGCCGACGTGCGGTGCCAGCATCACGACGCACACGCCCATCACGGCCGAGATCGCGGTCGTACCGGCGACGATCCGGAGGATGTGGCCGATCCGGAGATCGAGTTCGGAGTGAACGATGTAGAGGTTGGCCAGGGCGTAAGCGCTGTAGGTCGCCACCGTCGCCCCGGCCGCGCCGGTGACGCCGTAGATCGGGATGAGGACGATGTTCAGTCCGAAGTTGGCGATCGAGCTGAGACCCTTCGCGATCGCCCGCGTCCGGGCCCGGCCGAGGAAGTCGAGCACGTCGGTCGTGACGAGCGTGATCGACTGGACGAAGACGAAGAGCGCGAGGACCTGAACCACGGGCACCGCGCCGGCGTACTCCTGGCCGAACACCAGCAGGATGGCCGGTTCCGCGATCACGAGGATGCCGATCGTCGCGGGGACGTACAGCAGGAGGACGTACTGAACCGTCGTCTCGTAGAGCCGCGCGGCGCGGTCCAGTTCGTCGTTTGCCTTGTCCTCCCCGAACGTCGGCGAGACGGCGAATCCGATCGAGCCCGCTGGCGCCAGCACGAACTCCGAGATCTGCTTCCCCAGCGTGTAGAACCCCACGGCGACCGGGTTCATGAAGAACCCGATCAGAATGGTGTCGATCCGTGCGGCGATGATGCCCGCGCTCCGCGAGACCGTCAGGGGAACGCTGTACTCGAGAATGCGGCGTCGAAGCCCCGCCTCGGGCGCGTCGCTGACCTCGTGCTCGCGGTAGAACCGCGTGTACAGGAGGAACAGCCCGAGGACGGTCGCGATGGCCGCCCCGACCACGTAGCCGAGCAGCGCGCCGGCGACGCCCCACCCGAGCACGACGAACCCGACGACGAGCGCGAGCCGTCCGAGGTAGTTGACGATATTGACGACCGCGCTGTACTCCACGGCGTTGAACCCCTGGAAGGCGACGGTATTGAACGTGTGCAGCGACCTGAACGCGAGCAGCCCCGCCCCGATGAGTAGCAGCGTTCCGATACGGGGTTCGTCGAGCGTGCTCGCGATGACGTCTCGCGTGAGGACGATCGCCAGCACGGTTCCTCCGATCAGGAGCAGCCGATACCGCAGCGAGATCGAGAGGACGTGGGGTACCTGGCTCGGGTCCGACTCCTTGAACTCGGCGATGTACCGCGCCGCGGACCGCGCGAGGCCGAGATCGCCGAACAGTTGGGCCACGCCGATGATCGAGATGGCGAGGAAGAGCAGCCCGTAGCCGCCGGGGTCGAGCAATACGCTCGAGAGGAGAAAGATGAGGAGGCCGTTGACGCCCATGTTCACCGCGCGGGAGAGGAACGTCACCTTGACCCCGGCGGCGATCTTCTCAGTGACGGACATTGAGTGCCTGGAGGCGACGGTCTTCGAACGGGTTCCGTCGACGAGCGATGCGCGAGGACCGTGCGCGAGAACGTCGATGATGCGGCTGTCTCATTATCTCTATCGCAAGGAAGGCCCGTACGACGCATTGTTATGGCCCTATTTAATCCCTACAGCCTCGTTACCGGCCAGATGTGGAACCGTAGCGGGGTCCTACGATCGGCGGAGAACCCGGCGCTCACCGGGTCGATGCAGGGACCGACTGCGACGCCGCGGAGCGCTCGAGCGGGTCGACGTGGCGCTGGAGCCAGAGTTCGAGCCCGACCACCGCCGCCAGCGGCGTCAAATTGGCCGACTCACCGGCGGAGAGCTGTTCTCGAAGCTCGAGGAGTTCGTCGCCGTCGAAGAACGGCCGGTCGCGAGCGTCGTCGACGAGGCCGTCGATGAACGACCGAATTCGCTCGTTTCGCCGGTAGCGGGCGACGTAGGGCCCGGGCGAGTCGTCGGTGAAGCGGTTCGCGAGTTGTTTACCCACGAAGCCGGCGGCGTGGAGCCAGTACGACCGCGCCGGCGCGACGCCGGTCCGCTCGTATTCGATCTCGTCGAGCCCCATGTCGAGCGCCCGAGTGACGTGCAGTTTGATCGGCGGAACGCCGAGCGGTACCCGGCCATCGGTCCCCGGGACGGTCTGCATCCGGAGTTCGGCGGGCATATCGACCGCGTGGGACAGCACCGCGCCGTCGCTGATCGACCGCGTACCGACCTGGCTGCGCTGGATCACGTTACTGCGGCGGTGGAGGTACGAGTAGAACCGGCGCATGGCGTCGCACGAGCGGCGCGCGTCGTCGTCGCCGCTGGTCCGGGCGGCCTCCGCGCGAAGGGACCGGCGCGGATCGTCGATCGCCGGAACGATCGAGGCGACCCGTTCCGCCGAGAGCTGCTTTCGCTTGCGGTACAGCGTCTCTTCCGGCGAGACGTCGTTCTCGAGGTAGTGCGACCAGACGTCTTCGCCGAGGAACGTGCCGCCCTCCATGACGACGTCGGCGGTGTCCGCGAGGCCGTGGAACATGAACGACAGCGCCGGGACGTACGCCCACGACTGCATCGCGTCGTTACAGTCGACGCAGCGCTCGATGCTCTCGATGAACTCGTCGGGCGATCCCATCCCGTCCGTGATCTGTCGGTGTCGGACGCTGAGGCGGTCGGCGACGCGCGGCGCGACCTCGTTGTCCCCCTGGAGCCCGTTGTCGTAGGTGAGCGTCTCGAAGTCGGCGTCGAGGCGCCGCAGCGTCGCGCCGGCGACCCGGCTGTCCAGCCCGCCGGACAGCCAGAGCCCGGTCGGACCGTCGACGGTCCCGATCAGATCGTCCATCGCGTCCTCGAATCGGCGAATCCATCCGCGGACGTACTCCTCGCCGCGATCCTCCCGAGCCTCGGGGGTCCAGTAGCGCGTCGTCTCGACCGTCCCGTCGGCGTAGGTGAGATACGTCGCAGGCGGGAGGTTGGCGACGTCCTCGAGGATCGTCTTCTCGCCGATCACCGTCCCCAGCAGTAACAGGTCGCTCACCGCTTGGCGGTCGACCGTCGGCGAGGAAACGCCCTCGAGCAGCGGCTTGAGTTCGGAGCCGAAGTGAAATCCATCGCCGTCGGTGTAGTAACACGGCCGGCTCCCGGCCTTGTCGGTCGCGACGCGGATCGTCCCCGTCTCGCGGTCCATCGCCGCGATGAGGAACGGTCCCTCGAGTTTCGGAAGGACTGCATCGGGCGAGTCGACGACGCCGCGCAGCAGTTCGGCCGACGTCCACGGGAGGGCCGCCGCGTTGGAGACGACGCCGTAAATCGCTCCGAGAACGCGGTCGCCGCAGTGAATCGTCCCGCTCTGAGGATCCTTTCGACCGTGGTGAGCGACGCCGAGACCGAACGCGTCCGACGAACGACGCTCGAGGGAATACCAGTCCTCTCGATAGAGCGAGTCGAGCATCCCGTCGATCGTCGGTTTCGACGCCGTCCCGCCGACAATACCAGTCATCGACGGATGTGACGCCGATGCGCGGCATTGTAATGGACGATGTTACGCCGCGGCACCGCCGGAATTCGGTGCATAACCTCGTCGATCGGAGCCGTAAAACAGTCGCAACCCGTCGCCGGACAGTTACTGGCTGCGAACGTCGTACTCGACGTCGACATCGGCGTCGCCGGCGAGGCGGAAGTCGACGATATCACCGTCGAACCAGTAGGCGTCCAGTCCGCTGTCGACGGCGGCAGTGACGGACGTCCCCTCGATGGCGTCGTCCTCGTCGACCGTGGCGTCGCGGTAGTTCGACGCGATCACGTCACCGGTGATTTCGAACGAGTACGTCGACTCGCCGTCGGCCTCGGTGCCGTCGATAACGATCGCGTGCGGCAGCAGATCGGCGTCACCGATCTCGTCCGGATCGAGACGCTCCGCGTCGACGTAGACGTGCGCCGAGCCCTCGACGAACGTGAAGTCGCTGATCGTCCCGGAGAACCGGAACCGCTGGACGCCGCGTTCGATCGAGCCCTCGGCCACGGTCTCCGAGCGGATCGCGGTCTCGTCGGAACCGTCGCCGAGCGCTTTATCGATCGTCCCGTCGACGGTCACCTCGTAGTTCGCGGGCGAACCGTTGCCGACGACGGTCAGCACGTGGGGTCGCTCCGCGCCGTAGTCGCTCGGATCGACCTGCTCGCCGTTGACGTAGACGCGCGCCGAACCGTCGACGGTGAGATCCTCGAGGTCACCGCTAAAGCGGAAGGCGTCGCGCCAGCCGGCGACGGAGCCCGTGACGGTGCCGCTGTCGATGACGTCCGCGTCGTCGATCGTCGCACCCTTCTCGTCGGACTTCTCGGCCGCACCGCTCACGGCGAACTCGTAGCGCGTGCCGCCGGAGGTGCCGACGCCGTCGACCAGCAGGAGGTTGTCGAGCGCCGCTTCTCCGTTGTAGTCGGCGGGATCGATCTCCTCGCCGTCGAGTTCGACGGTCGCCGCGCCCTGCTCGAAGCCGACCTCGAGCAGGTCGCCGTCGAACCGGTAGCCGTCGACGTTGTTCGTTCGCGTCACCCAGCCGCTGGCGGTCGTGTCGTCGATGGTGTCGTGGCGCTGCAGGTCGCCGCGCTCGGGATTGCGTTCGATCGTGCCGGAGGTCTCGAAGTGATACCTCGTCGGTTCGCCCTGGCCAGTGATCGTCAGCGTGTGATCGGCCTCGGGCTCCGAATCGGCTTCGCTGGCGTCGACGCCGTAGTCGGCGGGATCGACCTCCTGACCGTTGACTGTGACGGTCGCCACGCCCTGATCGAAGCCGAGGTCGACCAGTTCGCCGTCGAACCGGTAGCCGTCGACGTTGTTCGTTCGCGTCACCCAGCCGCTGGCGGTCGTGCCGTCGATGGCGTCGTGGCGCTGCAGATCGCCGCGCTCGGGATTTTGCGCGAGCTCGCCGGAGGTCTCGAAGTGATACTTCGTCGGTTCGCCCTGTCCGGTGATCGTCAGCGTGTTTTCGGGGAGGTCCTCGAGGTTCACGGGTTGGCCGCCGCTCGCCGCCGCTTCCGCCGTCTCGGGACAACCCTCAGGGATTCGCTCCTCCGGAGTGCCGGCCGAACTCCCGTTCAGACTCCCGTTGGCCTCGATGACCGACCCGAAGCACGTGGTTCCGTCGAGGGTGACCGTCGACGACTGGCTGTAGCCCGACTGCCCGACGACGATGTCGGTGTTGTTGTCGCCGAAGTCACAGCCGCGGGCCTCGGTGTTCGCCCACCGCGACCACAGGCCGCGGACGGTCCTGAACGAGACGCAGTTGTCGACGTACGAACCGTCCGATCCGATACGGAACCCGGAGTTTTCGGTGTCCGCGACGTACGAATCGTGGATACGAACCGTTCCGCCGTTCCCGTTGTTGTTCCGATTCCCGGGGTCGCTCCCGTAGATCCCGTGCGAGGGGAGGTTCGCGGCGTAGTAGTTCCTGACCTCGAGGTCGCCCGCGTGGTTGAAGTGCACGTAGATCCCCGAGGGGAACGGCGACGTGGACCGCGAGTACGACGTTCCCGGCAGGTAGACGTTCTCGATGAGACCGCTCGCACCGCTGCTGGGGACGGAGACGACGAAGTTCTGCGAACCGGGCGTCGAGTCGAGTTGCCCGCGGATACCGACGTTCCGGATCGCCCAGTTGTCGGCCGTCGCCGTGATTCGGTAGCTGGCGCCCTGCGCCGTAATGTCGATGAGGACGTTCTCCCACGTCTCGCCGCTGGAGAGGTCCTTCCGGAACGTCTCGCCGGCGCCGACTTCGATCACGTCGTAGTCGTTAGCCGCGCTGGTCATGCCGGTCGCCGCCACGGCCGAGGCGGCGGTCGCTCCAGTCAGTTTGAGATACGACCGTCGGTCCAGTAACGGACTCTTACCGTCGTCTTCCGCACCAGTAGTTCTCTTGTCAGTGGAATTTAAGATTCCCTGATCTTCAGGTTCGCGTGCCATGTATCACGTTAAGCTGAAGTTAACCATTATAAGTTTTCCGTCTCGTTTCCGGGAAATATAATTTTCTGTGAATGGGTATTCCGCATACATCAAGATTCCCTGAATGGATAGGCACGAACATAATACAATCACAGAAACTAGAGCGTGTCGGGATCGCGATCGACCGGCGACCGCTCGCCGTTCCTTCGGGGCAGAGATCCGGTTCCCAGCGTCACGAAACGTCGACAGTCAGGATCCGGGAACGGACTCGGACCGAGTGTGCCCGACCGTCGACCGCGAGTCGACGACGGTCGGTACGACGGTGCAGTGGACGCGCGACGATGCCGCCTCACCCGCGCGGGTCGCGAACGGCCGTCGAACCGATCGGGACGCCCAGCGCCCGTCCACCGAGTCGCGTCGGGCGCCCGCGAGGCGGCGACCCGATCGTCCCGCAGCACCGGGATGTCGCGCGACGCTGCAGTCGGGCGATCGGAGGCGGCACCAGGCTAGAGCATCACGTGACGAGACCGAGGAGCCGACGCCATCGGACGGGCGAGTCAGCGTCGCGAGTCCGCCGTATCGGTTCGACCGCCGGCCACGACGGACTCGAGTCCGAGAGAACGAGGTCGTTCGAAGCGCAGTCACCGCCGCGTCGGTCGCGGAAACGCGCGCGGTGGCCCCGTCTAGCTGTCCGAGGAGCCGTTGGCCGTCCCGTGGACGTAGTACAGCTCGAACTCGCCGTTCGACTGGACCCGATTGACGCCGGGCTGGGACGAGATCGACTCGAGTTGGTCCTCCGTGTACCGCAGCTCCTTATACGAGACCACCTCTCGTTCCCGGTCGGACTGCGTCACCGTGAGATATCTGTCGCTCTCGTACTGTCGTGATATTCCCTCCTCGATCTCCTCGCCCGAAATGCCGGCATATGGAAGCGTGCGATCGTACTTCGCGTGCGTGACGTCCTCGTAGCGATGCGGCCCCGAGCGGATACCGACGAACGGAACCTCCTCGTCGTTGTGCTCGAACATGGTCTCGTGACCTTCGAGCGACGCGTCGGTGATGTGCGGCGAGGCCTGATAGATAAACGGCGACGGGTACACGACCAGCAACGAGAGCAGTAACACGACTCCGAAGCCGACGACCACGACGCTGTAGACGGCGGTCATCGAGTAGTTCTCGGAAACGGACTGCATCCCGTACGCGATCGCGGCCGCCCCCGCGATCGTGGTCAACAGCATCATCAGCCCGAAGACGCGGAAGTACATCGCCGAGTACGAGCCGAAGAAGTACAGTCCGAAGAGGCCCGCGAGGCCGATCATACTGACGACGAAGTACGGGAGCACGCCGTCGGTCCGGCGAGTGAGGTCGTCGTTCAGGAGCGCCGCCAGCACGAGGAGCGACGCGAGGAGGCCGAAGAGCAGACTCGGCCCGAGCAGTTTCACGACCATCTCGAGGAGCGTGGCGCCGATCTCGCTGAGCGACGAGCTCTGGGAGTCGACGGACGACGCGGCGTCTCCGCCCCCGAAGAAGTACGCCGCCGCGCTCGAGATGGCGTATCCGACGACGTCGCCGAAGAAGCCGTGGTTCGCGATCCAGACGAGAAAGGCGGTGAGGAGCACGACGCTCTGTCCGACGATCGACTGATGCTCCGCGATCGGGTGGTCGGGACGATACCGTCGGTACAGATACTGGACCGCGACGATCCCGATGAACATCACCAGGAAGTGCGCCGCGAGCTGGGGGTGGTAGACGACCATCGCCACCGACGTGATCGCGAGCAGCCACCCGACGCCGGAAGACCCGTCGGGCGAGTGATCGTTCCGGACGTACTTCAGGAGCAGATAGACCGAGACCGACGAGAACAGGATCGCCTGCGTCATCGCGTGCAGGACGATGAACGTACTGAGATTCGTGACCGGCAACAGGAGAAACGCCCCGAAGGCACCGGCTACCGCGCTGAACCGATTCTCGAACAGGACCGACGTCGCGAGCGCCACGAAGAGGGCGAACAGACACGACAGGAGAACGATCAGCAGCAGCGACGCCTGCGCGAGGTCGATCCCGAGCGTGACCGAGATGAGATTCGAAACCGTGTGTATCGCCGGATACCGCAACTCGAGCGGCTCGAACGTCCCCCACTTGATTCCGCGTATCCATCCGAGGTGCGTGAGCGCGTCACCGGCCCCGTAAAACCGATAGCCGCGGAGGATCGGGAGGCCGACGAAGACCGCGAGCGCGCCGCCGGTGAGAACGAGCGCGATCCGCCGGCTCCAGACGGTGGCCGCCCGGAACCCGACGGCCAGCGCGATCGAGACGGCGCAGCCGAACAGCAGCCAGAACGACAGTGGTGTCCCCGAGTACAGCGAGAGCTCGTACCCCGTGGCCGGCGACGAGTGGGCCGCGAGAACGGCTCCGGCGAGGGCGAGAAAGCCGATCGCGAGCAGTCCGCTGTCTTCCAACGCTATCGGGCGCGAACGCGCGTGTGCCATTGATCGGCCGAGACCACCACTCGTACGCACCTTGTTATGGCGCCGATGAATGTCTCTAGTCACCAGATATCCGGCTCGACCGACGGCCGCCGTTCGACGCCGGTTCGGTGACGGTCGTCGGTCGACGACGACCGCGACCGGCGGCCGCTCTCAGTCGCGACATAACAAACCGTCCGGTCCGCGTATTTCGAAGAGAGACTCTCAGAGGACGATGAACGTTCTGAACCTGACATCGAAGGAGAACTCGCCGCCGTTCGAGCTCCAGGTCGAGGCCCTCGAGGATCGCGGCGTGGAGTGTACGACGGTCTCGGTACCGGGAACGGTAACGGCGGACTCGAGCCGCTCGGTGATCGATTACCTGCGCTTTCACCCGACCGTACTGAAGGAATCGCTCGGGTCGTACGATCTCGTTCACGCCAACTACGGCCTCACGGCACCGTTCGCGCTGGCACAACCGCGGCTCCCCGTCGTGCTGTCGCTGTGGGGGACGGACCTGGACGGCGACCTCGGATGGATCAGCGAGTTCTGTGCGAACTTCTGCGACGCGACGATCGTCATGTCCGAAGGGATGAAACGCGACCTCGGAGCGGACTGCCACGTGATTCCCCACGGGATCGACCTCGATCTGTTCGAGCCGATGGCCCGGTCCGAGGCGATCGATCGGCTCGGCTGGGAGCCGGACGCGAAGCACGTCCTCTTCCCGTACAAGGCCGAACGCACGGTGAAGAACTACCCGCGCGCGGAACGGATCGTCGAGGACGTCCGCGAGGACGTCTCGGAGCCGGTGTACCTCCGGACGGCCCGGGACGTTCCACACGAAGAGATGCCGCTGTACATGAACGCCGCCGACTGTCTCCTGTTGACCTCCGAACGCGAGGGGTCGCCGAACGTGGTCAAGGAGGCGATGGCCTGCAACCTGCCCGTCGTCTCCGTCGACGTCGGGGACGTCCGGGAGCGTCTCGAGGGCGTGACGCCGTCGGAGGTCTGTCGGAACGACCGGGAGCTCCGACTCGCGCTCAGCGCGATTCTCAACCGAGGGGAGCGCTCGAACGGGCGCGACCACGCCGACGAGATCAGCACGGACCGGATGGCCGATCGGATACACGACGTCTATCGGGACGTCGCCGGCCGGGCTGACTAGGACGGCTCGGGCGCCGCTCGAGTGCGATCGGGCGAACGGTTTCGTTGTTCTATCGGGACGCTACCGTCTCGGTGAGCGCTTTTGCGGAGCAATCGGACGCGGGACTTCTCCCACGGCTGAAGTCGTTCCGGACAGCGGTCTCGGACGTCCTTGTCCGGAACTCGGTACCGGAGAGCGTAGTACCACTGATAATAGCGGTCACGGGATTCATCCCATGACTGAACTCGGAGGCGTTCGCCCTGCTTCGACTGTAATCGTCTTCGAAACTCGAGCGGAGAGAAAAGGCGCTCCGTTACGGGCGGACGCGAGCGACGAATGCGATCAGTAGTGCCGCCAGCGCCACGCCGACGCCGAATCCGGGCAGTTGCTCGCCATCATCCGCAGTCACGTCCATCGTTTCGTTCGCCACGCCGACGGTGTGCGTTCCCGCTTCCTCGAGAGTCACGGACGAGGACACGGTCGCCGTCTCGCCGGGTTCGAGGGTCACCTCCTGTTCGTCGACGACTTCACCGTCGACGGTGATCGGGACGGTAAACGTCTCGGCGTACACGCCGTTGTTCTCGACGGTCGCTTCGACCGCGGTCGACTCGCCGGTAGTCACCGACTCGTCGATGTCGAGCTCCGAGACCGCGTACGAGGTGCAGCCGCCGGACCGGATCTCGATCGGCTGGTTCATGTTAAGCGAGATTCGCTCGTGTCCGGTGCTGTTGCCCGAGATCACCTGCCAATCGGTGAGTTCGCCGTCGTACTGCTGGAAAGCGGCATCCTCGTTGAACCGGGGCTGAATCGTGATCGAGAACTCGTCGTCCAGGCCGCCGTTGAACACGCCGCCGTCGGTCCGGTTTGCACCGTAGACCCACGTGATGCGACTCGAGCCGTTCCGATGGCTGAACTCGTCGTCGCGGTCGGCGTAGGCGTCGTCCTCGACGACCCACTCGCCGTTTTCGGGGAGGTCAGTGAAGGTCATCGTCGCCGCACCGCCCTCCGAGCCGCCGCCGTGCCGGTCGTGGACGACGCCGAGACTGAGGCCGTCACCCCCCTCGTGCAGGAAGAGGAGACTGGCGTCGTTCTCCTGAAGATGCCGCGTCCCGTGTGAACTATACGAGTGCGAACTCGGCTCCGTATCCGGGTCCCGGTAGTCGTAGAACTCCTCGGCAGTCAGGTGGCCGTCACCGATCGGTTTGATCGTATAACATTCGTCACCCTGTACGACCGCGTATTCGTCCGTATCTGACGGTGGCGTGGTGGTCGCTCCGACCGTCGCCGTGCCGAACGGCGCGGCGAGCGTGAACGCGATAACCACAACGACCGTCGTGAGAACCGACTTCCGTACGAGAGTATCGTCCTGTGTCATCGTTCGCTACAGCCCTGCCGATGTGGATCACGTAGATTGTTATGACAGTATTTCTCGCTCGGGTATTCTACCCAATATATGATATATATTACTTGTATGCGTGAGAATAGTACGGGCTGAATTTAATGTCGTGTTTCCGTTACGGTACCGGTATTCGCGAGGTGCTGCTGTCCTCGGTGAAAACCGCGGTGAGAGTCCGAACGGGAGCCCGTCTGTGGTTCCCGCCGCGAATTAGTCGGCCCATTCGACGGGAGGAACGGAGCAAGCGATACGGATCGTCGATCCGGGCGACTCGAGCGAGAACCGGCGAGCCGTCGACGGTCGAACTCCCGCACCGACGTCGAAGAACGGGATTCGAGTCGAGTCGGAACGCGGAGACGAGACCTCCTATCGCGGACCGCTACCGTCGATACCGTGCGAGCGAGAGCGCGAGCAGTGTCGCCAGCGCCGCGATGGTACTACCGATGCCGAATCCGGGCAGTTCCTCGTCCAATCCGCCCTCGCCGTCGACGTCCAATCCGCCCTCGCCGTCGACGGTCACCTCGGTCGTCTCGCCCGCGACGCCGACGGTGTACGTTCCCGCTTCCTCGAGGGTCACCGTCGTCGATACCGTCGTCGTTTCACCGGGTTCGAGGGTCACCTCGCGTTCGTCGACGACCTCGCCGTCGACGGTGATCGGGACCTCGAACGTCCCGTTCATAGCGCCGTCGTTCTCGACGGTGGCTTCGATCCCGAGGTCGTCGCCCGCCGACACCGATTCGTCCGTCTCCAGGTCGGTCGCCGTAACGGACGTACACGAACCGGACCGGATCTCGACCGGCTCGTCCATGTCGAGCGACGTTTCCTCGTACCCATCGTCGGTCGGTGAGAGCGCCCTCCACTCGGTGATCTGGCCCTCGTACAGCCGGAAGTCGGCGTCGTCGTTGAACGCGGGATCGATCGTCACGTTGGTATCGCCCTCGAGGCCGCGGAACGCACCGCCGTCAGATCGGTTGTCGGTGTAGACCCAGGTGGCGCGACTCGACGTGCCGTCGCGTTCGAATTCGTCGAAGGGACCGTCACCGAGGTGCTCGCTGTAATTGTCGTCCTCGACGGCCCACTCGCCGTCCTCGGGCAACCCGTCGAACTGCATCGTCACGGCGGCGCCCGACGAGTTCCCCTCGACCTGATCGTGGACGACCACGAGACTGGTGCCCTCACTGCCGTTGTACAGGAAGAGATTGCTCGTATCGTCCTCCTGGAGCTCTTGCGTTCCGAAGGATCCGTACAGATACGAGCTGGGCTCGGTCTCCGGGGTTCGGTAGTCGTAGAACTCCTCGACTGACTGTGAGCCGTCGCCGAACGCTTCGATGGTGAAACACTCACCGTCCTGTACGACCGCGTATTCGTCCCCGCCCGACTGTGCGGATTGGGCCGCAACGGAGCCGGTACCGACCGTCGCTCCGGCCGTAATCAGGGCGATCACTACGAGCGCGGTGGTGACTGAATCCGTTCCGATCGCGGGAATCTTATCGATTGGTGACATGTGTTCTGAGGTGCGTAGGTAGTCGAATAGTCCGTACCGAAAACAGTCACTCGGAGAGTCATTGTTATGGAGGCAATTAACCGTCTCTCCACCGGTTTCGGAGCCTGAGAGCGGTTCGCGACCGGCGGGGTCGAGGAGCAACTATCGGGGCGTCCCGTAGCAATGGAGCGCAGTAAGGGGGCGGCTAGCGACGGTCGACTCGCGACCGACTAGCCTCGAGTGAGGCCGGCGACGGACTCCGGGGCGACCGCCCGTCGCAGTGCCCCACGCGAGTCGCGACTGCTGGTCGAAGCGACTCTCCGCTGGGTCATCGATAGTGCCTGAGTCTGCCCTCGCGGCTCGAGAACGATCGGTACTGACTCGAAACCGAACGCCGATTCGCTACCGAACGCGATCACCCATCGGTTTCGTTACTCGTCCCATCGTCCCCGTCAGTGGAACCGTCACCGGATCCGTCGTCGCCACCTCCATCGCCGCCACCTCCATCGCCGCCGGACCCGTCATCGCTACCGCCATCTCCGCCGCCGCCATCTCCGTCATCGCTACCGCCATCTCCGCCATCGCCGGATCCGTCATCGCTACCGCCATCTCCGCCATCACCAGATCCGTCATCGCTACCACCATCTCCGCCATCGCCAGATCCGTCGTCGCTACCACCATCTCCGCCATCGCCAGATCCGTCGTCGCTACCGCCATCTCCGCCATCGCCGGATCCGTCATCGCTACCTCCGTCTCCGCCGCCGCCAGATCCGTCGTCGCTACCGCCATCTCCGCTAGATTCGTTGTCCAAACTGCCGTCAGTGTCGCCGTCTCCGTCAGATCCGTTGTCCGACCCGTTGTCGGCGTCCCCGGATCCGTCGCCGAAGTCGAACGGACCATCGTCACCGTCACCGAAGTCGAACGGATCGTCGCCGCCGTCCTCATCGGCGTCGTCAGTCTCGTTCTCGTCTCCGGCGTCGGTTCCGTTCCCGCCATCGGACTCGTTCTCGTCTCCGCCATCGGACTCGTTCTCGTCTCCGCCATCGGACTCGTTCTCGTCTCCGCCATCGGACTCGTTCTCGTCTCCGCCATCGGACTCGTTCTCACCGTCACCGGACTCGAGGTCGGTGTCGGCGCCGACGTCCGAATCCGCGGTCGCGGTGGTCCAGATGTGACCGTGCCGGTAGGCGTCGTCGTAGGTCGGCGTTTCCGGGACGTCCTCGGTAAACACCAGTACGGAGATCCGAACGTCGTCGCCGGTCGCCGTCGGTCTGAGCGTTACCTCCTCTTCTGCGGTCTCGCCGTCGTCGACCGCGGTGTCGAACCGCTGTAACTCGGTCCGTTCGACCACCTCGCCGTCCTCGACTCGCTGTTGCTGGACGACGACCGTGTAGTTCATGGCCTCGCCCTCCCGGTTGTCGAGAGCGACGACCAGCGGAACCGCGTCGCCGGATTCGAGATCCTCGGGATAGCCCGACGCGACGAGCTCTCCCGACTCGTTTTCGGTGAGCAGTTGCAGGTCCGTGTACTGCTCGGCCTGCTGAGGGGAGACGAGCCCGTACCCGACGGCCGTCACCGCGACGATCATACTGAGTACGAGCGCGACGTTGACGGCGGCGTGGAGCGTCGATTCGCCGTCGAACAGGGCGGCCCGAGCCGCCGCGAACTGGGAGCGAAACCCGACCCGATACCGTTCGGACTCGGGGGCGAGCAGCCGCCGGACGGTCGCGACGGCGGCGCCGACCGCGACGAAACAGGTGACGAAGAACGCGACGACCGAGCCGGAGAGGGCCCACGAGGACGTGATGATCGCCAGTCCCAGTAGCGGCAGGAGCGCGAAACTGATTCCGAACGAGAGCGCCGCGCGCTCGACGTCGGTCAGTTCCCGCGATTGCCGAACCGGGATTCGCGTGTCGACACTCGACCCGCGAGCGGTCGTCGCGCGCGGAAACAGCGCCGATACGGTCACGTAGCCGGGGGCGAGAAATAACAGCGGGATTCCGACCGCTGCCCGCACCAGCGGCGACGAGACGTCGAGTATCGTAATGAGAGCGGTCGCGGCGGCGGCAAAGCAGACGACGCCGATCAGGTCCCACGGAACGTCCGCGGCGAGGCGCTTGCTCTGCCGTCGGATCACCGCGAACGGCTGAAACGGAAGTCCTTTCATTGTACTTCCTGCTTATCGGTGACTCGGTTGATCCAGCCATTGTTATTGGTCAGATAACGAGAGTCAGGGAATGCGGAACGAATCGTCCCGACCGAACGGGGCGCAGCGAGCGGTCGCCGCGGACCGGACGATGACCGCCCACGACGCCTCGGTCCGGGCGGTTGGGATCTCCGAGTCGATTACCGGTCGAGCGGCGGACGGGCGCGTATCGACGGAACCGACGACCGCGGAACTCACTCGTCTCGAGAACGGATAGGACGGGCGAACTGCGGGCCGGAGAGACCGTAATAGGATGCTTACAAAGTAGCCATGAAGAGAGTCATCGCTCATGAGACGCGTACCCAGCGAATCGAGTCCGGCGACCGGAACCGGAGGGTCGAACCCATGAGCATCGACGTCCGTATCGCGACGGACGACGACCTCGAGCGGTGGAACGGCTACGTCGACCAGTCTCCCCAGGGGACCCTGTGTCACGAGCTCGAGGCGCTGCGGGTCCAGGCCGAGCACTCGGACGCGGCGGTACACCCGCTGATCGGGTTCAAGGGACAGGAGCCGGTCGGGCTCTTCCCGGTCTTCGAGATCGACAAGCAGTTCGTGACGACGGCGTTCTCGCCGCCGCCGAGCCTCCGGGTCCCCTATCTCGGTCCGGCCTTCCTGAACATGGGCAAGCTGAAACAACGGAAGCGCGAGCGGCGTCGACAGCGTTTCATGGACGGGTGCTTCGAGTGGATCGAGTCCGAACTGGATCCCAAGTACGGCCACGTCCGCACGTCGCCGGCCCTCGAGGACTCGCGGCCGTTCAAGTGGCAGGAGTTCGACGCGACGCCGGAGTACACCTACGGCGTCGATCTCACGCCCGACGAGGAAGAGCTGCTGATGACGTTCAGCAGCGACGCGCGGAGCAACATCCGCAACGCCGACGAGGACGCCTACGAGATCGAGGTCGGCGGTCCCGCGGAGATTCGACGGATCCACGAGCAGGTCGAGAACCGGTACGAGTCCCAGGGGATCGACTTCGATGTGCCGGTCGAGTTCGTCCTCGATCTCGCCGACCGGTCGGAGAACGGCCGCGTCAAACCGTATACGCTGAGCGTCGACGGCGAGTTCGTCGGTGGCATCCTCGCGCTGGAGTACGGCGACACCGTGGGCCGATGGATGGGCGGCGTCCGGACCGACGCCGACGTCGACGTGCCGACCAACGACCTGCTCGACTGGGCGATCATGGAGGACGGCCTCGAGAACGGACTCGAGACGTACGATCTCGTCGGCGCCGAGACCCGTCGTATCAACCGGTACAAGGCGAAGTTCAACCCCGAGCTGCGGACCTACTACAGCCTCGAGTACGGGAGCTGGGGAATGCGAACGATCGCCTCGCTGTACGATAGCGTCAAGTAGTCCGCGACGGGCGGTGGCGTCCGGATCGGCCGACTCCGGTTCAGGTAGTCGAAGTGAGAGACGAGATCCTATTCTGGCGTCGGTACGGAGCTATGTATCCGGGACGTCGGCTCCGTTCGGGTTTCGGCGTCGAAGCCGACCGAACCGTGTTCGGAAAGTGAGATATTGTCGGCGATAATTTTCTCCATAACGAAGGGTAAACGGGACGGAGCCAGCCCTATGAAGGACCGATCCTCACTCCAAACGCTGTTGGTCGGCATCGACGCGGCCTGCGATCGGGTCCTGTCGCCGCTGTTCGACGACGGCGAGGTGCCGACGCTGGAGTCGATCTACCGGACCGGGACGAGCGGCCCGCTCGAGTCACAGATCCCGCCGTGGACGGCCTCCGCGTGGCCGTCGCTGTACACGGGGATGAACCCCGGTAAACACGGCGTTTACGGATTCCTGCGGTTCGAGGGCTACGACTGGGACGTGGTCAACGCTACCGACGTCCGCGAGCGGTCGCTGTGGGAACTGCTCGACCGCCACGGAATCACGAGCGCGGTCGTCAACGTCCCCGTCACGCACCCGCCCCGGGAGTTCGACGGCACGTTGATCCCCGGCTATACCGCGCCAGAAGACCCCGACTGCCATCCCGACGGGCTACTCGAGGAGGTCCGGGAAGAGATCGGGGAGTACCGCGTCTATCCCGACGAGGACGTCGACGATCTGGGGCGGGCCTACAGCGACTGCGTGCGGATGCGCGGGGAGGCGTTTCGCTACCTGGCCGACCGAGACGACCCCGAGTTCGGGTTCGTCGAGTTCCAGGCGACGGACTCGATCTTCCACGAGCGGCCGAACGACGAGGAAGCGATCCGCTCGATCTACCGCGCGGTCGACCGAGAGCTCCGGGAGATCATCGAGGCCCACGATCCGGAGAACGTGATTATCGCCAGCGACCACGGGATGGGACCGTACGACGGCGTGGAGTTTCGAGCCAACGAGTTTCTCCGCGAGGAGGGGTTCGTCGCGACCGAGCGCGGCGGAGACGGCATGCCGACGTGGGCGACGGTTCGCGACGGGAACCTCAAGCGAGGTCGGGACGACACGAGCTACGACCCCGGCGTCGCCGAACGGGCGATGGCGACCGCCGCCGGATTCGGGCTCACGAGCCAGCGGATCGGTGGCGTCCTCGAGCGGCTCGGGATCGCCGACCTCGTCGCGGCCCGCGTCCCGAACGGGCTCGTCAACGCGGGCGCAGAGCAGGTCGACTTCCCCGAATCGGCCGCGTACGTGCGCTCGCGAATCGAACTCGGCGTTCGCATCAACCTCGAGGGTCGCGAGCCCGACGGCGTCGTCCCGCCCGAGCGATACGAGGAGGTCCGGGCTCGGCTCATCGACGAACTGCGCTCGGTGACGACCCCCGACGGCGAGCCCGTCTTCGAGGCGGTCCGACCGCGGGAGGAAGTCTTTCACGGCCCCGAGATCGAGGACGCCGTCGACGTCGTGACCGTCCCGGCCGACTTCGATCACTTCCTGTCGGCGACCCTGCTCGACGAGCAGTTCGGGCCGCCGAGCGAACCGTGGAACCACAAACGCGACGGGACGATCGCGGCCCGCGGTGAGGCGATCGACCCCGCCGCCGGCGTCGGAAGCGCCCACCTCTTCGACGTCGCGCCGACCGTCCTGTCGACGCTCGGCGTCCCGTACGACGAGCGGATGGACGGCGAACCGCTCCCCTGTGTCGAGCCGGCCGGCACGCGATCCTATCCCCGACTCGACGCCGATCGGTCGGTCGAGACGGCCGACGAGGGGGTCGAGAAGCGGCTGGCGGACCTCGGCTACCTCGAGTGACCGAATCGACGACCGAAGCGGCACCGGTGCGGACGATCGATTCGAGCGATACGGACCCCGACTCGGACCGAGCGACACGTCGCCGGATCGGGCGGTGAAACGAGAGTCTCCTCGCGAGGACGGGCGTCGAGTCGACGGAGCGTGAGCGAACGCTCGGAACCGAGAAGAGGGGAGCGAACGAGGACGGAGCGAACGATCGTCGAAGCGAGCGAGGACAGAACAAACGGTCGTCGAAGCGAACGAAAACGAAGCGAGCGCGAACCGCGCTAGCCGGAAATGTTGTTCAGCAGCTTCCCTTTGGAATTCTTGAGTTCGATCTGTACCGTCTCGAGCGCGTCCGGACACGTGTACAGCGGCCCGAGATCGTCCGGTTTCGTCGTCTCGAACGACGGGTCCTCGAGTCGGGTACAGGCGGTCGCCAGCATCTCCGTCGAGCGCTCGAACAGTCGATCTTCGACCGCCTGCCACGTCCGACAGTCGCCGATGTCGACCGTCTTCTCGACGACGATCTCCCCGCCGTCGAGGGTCGGCGTCAGTCGCTGGAGCGTGATCCCGGCCGACCGTTCGTCGTTCGCGTACTCCCAGACGCCGGGGGGGCGACCCCGGTAGTCCCTGACGTTGCCGTGGTGGTAGCTCAGGACGCCGTGGGTCGGCGCCGTCAGCACGTCGCCCTTGAGGATCCCGAACCCGCGCCGGAACAGGAGATCGATGCCGGCCGACTCGATGCGATCGACGACCGAGGCCGGAAGCCGCTGTCCGAAATCGTCGGCGGGCTCCGGACGCGCGCGGACGACCTCCGCGTCGTCGATCCACTCGAGGTCGTCGATCGGCACCTTCTCGTAGTGCTCCGGCGTGTTCACCAGCCGGTGCCAGCCCAGCACGGGCGTCCACGCGCCGTACTCGAGCGCGGACGTGACGTATCGCTCCATCGCATCGATCGGACCGTCAGCGTCTGCGCTGTCCTCGTCGGCGGGCAGGACCACGAAATCGACCGAGGCGTCGGCGTCCCGACGGGCCCGCTCGACGGCCTCGAGGGCCCATCGCTCCATCGCCGGTTCGGCGAGGAGGAGTCCGATCGAGAGGCCGTCGTCACTCATGGCGCTCGGTGGCGGCGCCGTCGGTCGGTGCCGACGGGCCGAACGCGATGCCGTCAGTTGTCGTGACTACCATTGCTGGCCGATCGTATTCCGAGACGCGTCTTTAGTATGGTCGCCGTAGACGGACCGCGGACCGCCCGTCAGCGCAACGAACCCGACGCATCGACTGTGAGCGTTCGGACGGCCGAGTCCGGACTACCGGATCGGATTCGGGTAGGGTACGGTTAGAACGACCGACACGGTGATTCCGTGGCGTCGGCTGATACAGTTCGAACGACACACTCGAGGGCGGGACGGTATCGATCCCCGCTATGGACGTCACCGGAGCGGTTCGGCGTATACAGGCTCAATCCCTTTTGATAGGTACGATAAAGTCAGATTCGACTGATCGTTGAAGTACGCTGCAGTCCGCTCCGTCCATGAGTAATCCCACATCGACGTCCACGCGGTCTCCGTGTACGGTCCGTCCGTTCGAACACAGCGATCGGACCGAACTGTTGTCGCTGTACGAGCAGGTGTTCGGCCGCGACCGAAGCGTCGACTGGTTTCGCTGGAAGTACGAGGACAATCCCTACGCCGACCACGTTCCGATCGTCGTCGCCGAGAGCGAGGGCGATCTCGTCGGCTGTCGGGCGTTTTTCGCCCAGGAACTGCGCATCGATGGGACCGAGCGGATCGCGTTCCAGCCCTGCGATACGATGGTCCACCCGGAGTACCGGAACCAGGGGCTGTTCAGCCGCATGAACGAGTACGCCCTCGAGCGATACGCCGGCACCGATCGACCGCCGGCGCTCTGTTTCAACTTCCCGAACGAGAACTCCAAGCCGGGCAACCTCAAACACGGCTGGCGGGAGATCGGGACGGTCCCGGTGTACTACCGACCGCAGGACCCCATCGGGAGCGTCAAGGCGTTGACCGACGACGAGGACGATCGCGATGGAAGCGACGGCGCCCCGGCGCTCGACGGCTTCGATCGGAGCGTAGGCGGCGACGAGTGGGTCGTCGACGGCGAGTTCGGCTCGGGCGCGGACCGCGATCCGCCCGGCGACCGCGCTCCGTCCGACGACGCCGAGACGAGCGTCGCGGACGCGCTCGCCGACGTGATCACGAGTTCGCAGCGGGCGGGCGACCGTCTGGTCACCGACTCCGACGGGGAGTTCGACGTCGTCCGGTACGAGACGCCGCCCGCGGACGTCCTCGAGTCGATCTACCGGCGATCGATTCCGTCGGGGATCCACACGAATCGAACCGCCGAGTTCTACCGATGGCGGTGTGCGAACCCCGCCCGCACCTACACGGCGTACGTCGCGGTACGGGACGGAGAGACGCCCGTCGCCGCGCTGCTCTGCTCGGCCGTCGACGAACACCTGCGAATCGTCGATACCCTGCCGCGGGAGATCGAGGCCGAGGCGACGGCGATCGATCGCCTGCTGGCGGCGGTCCTCGCGGACCGGCCGGACAGCCACTACGTCACCGCCTTCGGGGAGACGCTGCCGTCGCCGATCCAGTACCGGTTCTACCCCGACACGCGCTTCCCGCTCTCGACGTTGATTCGACCGAGCGCGCGGACGCTGCTCGCTCGCGACCTCGGCGGCGCCGACGCGATCGAGGAGACGGCAGTCGACGATTGGACGCTCTCGCGGCTCGATCTGGACACGTCCTGACCGGTTCCCAGAGTCCACCGCGCTGAGCGAGCGCACGCGCGCAACGGAAAGCGTCGACAGACGCCTCGTTCGGCCGGCACCGCGTGGAGACGGCCGCGCCTCGAGCGACGAACTGCTCGTCTCGCTACGCGGTCGCGGCGAACGACGCAGTCGCGGCGACCGAACTCGAGTCGACGCCAACGCCGCGGCGATCCGCGACCGCTCGTTCGGGAAATCCTGAACGAAATCGCGGTGATTCGGTGTCCAACCGATATCCGTCGGGCTGTATTTCTCGAAAAGCTACCGTTCATTCGACAAGAAAGCTTATACCGTGAAGGTCGGGTTAACGAAGTATGGCACGTGACACTCCGGTACAGGACAAAGCTGCCAGTACAGACGCGGAACCACTCCCGAACCTCGTGACCATCGTCGGTCGGGGCGTCCCCTCGAGTTTCGAGATCACCGTCGACGGTGAGATCGAGATGGACGCGGCCGATCCCGTCGCGGAAGCGACGATCGTCTCCGGGAGCGTCGCTGAAGGGACGATCGACGTCGGTATCCAGCGGTTCCGATTCGACGGACAGGTGACCAACGTCCACGTCGTCGACTGGAACGGAAACGCGGTGCCGGAATCGTCGAGCGTCCCCGACGTGCACATCGATTACGGCGTTCCCCAGCGGTAATTCACCGAACCGGGGTAGGGGTGCTGTTTCTGCGGCCGTCGATACGGTTCCACAGCGACCGCCGTGACGTGTCCCGGTGATCGAATCCGATCGGTAGCGACGGCGCTCTCGCGAATCGGTCCGTCCCCGCGTCCCCGCTATCGGCCGGGTCGAACGCGGCGAAGGCCGGACTTCGCCGTCGTCCAGGCGGGATAGACGGCGTTGTAGACGCTGGCCGGGGCGTTTCGGGCGCCGGCACGGAGGAGCCGATGGGACAGCGGCGGTTCGGACTCGGAGACGAGTTCGTCGAGATCGACCTCGTCGAGCCACGCGAAGAAGGCCGCCTCGGCCGGTGAGGACGGGCCCGTCTCGCGTGCGCGCTCGCGGATATCTTCCCACATGTACTTCTCGTCCTGTCCGAGCACCCACCGACCCTCCTCGAGGGCGGTCCGGATCTCGCGGTAGTCCTCGTCGTCGAAGGGGTAGCCGTGGTCGGTCGGCTCGAGTCCCGAGAGTCGCAGGCCGACGGCCGTCCGGTAGCACTTCTCGCACTCGCCGCAGTTGCCGTCCATGCGGTCGTTGCAGGTCTGTAGCTGGAGGTCCGGCTCCGCTTCGCGGACGTAGTCGGCGATGGCGTCGACCCGCTCCTGACGCGTCAGCTCGTAGCCGTCGTGGTGACACCGCGTCCCCGCCCACCGGACGTGGTCGTCGATGTCGGGACGGGACCCCCACTCGAGGTCGATCCCCTCCCAGTGGGTCGCGGCGACGTAGAGGTCCTCCACTCCCCG
Organism: Haloterrigena sp. KLK7; assembly: GCF_037914945.1. Taxonomy (NCBI): domain Archaea; kingdom Methanobacteriati; phylum Methanobacteriota; class Halobacteria; order Halobacteriales; family Natrialbaceae; genus Haloterrigena; species Haloterrigena salinisoli. The sequence continues at coordinate 157,512 of NZ_CP149790.1, read as the reverse complement.
CGCGTAGGCCATCGGAGCGCAGAGCCCGAGCAGGCCGAGCCCGTGGCCGACTGAGCTGTACCAGGCGCCGTCGACGTGGCGCTTGTAGTGGGCCAGCAGCATGGGATGATCGAGGAACGAGAGCATGTTCGACTCGACGAAGGCCGTCTCGAGACCGCGGTCGTCGGCGAACGACGAGACGCGCTCGCGGAGGGCGGCCCACTTCTCGTCGTCGGCCGAGTCGGGAGTGATCGTCCAGCCGCGGATGCTGATCAGCGTCGGTTCCTCATCGCGGTGGCGGACGTACGAACACGTCGAGTCGACGCCGCCGGTGAAGAGCAGGCCGCTCTCGCCGCCGGCCTCGGGCTCGGGGTCGATCGTCTCCTTCGCGTAGAGGGTCCCGCCCTCGAGGAAGTCGTGCATCTCCCGGAGCGACGCCTCGACGTCCTGCAACGCCGCGGCGAAGGCGGCGTCGACCTCGTCGACGTAGACGTCAGCTCCGTTGGCCCACGCCACCGGACAGACCTGGGCGAGGACGGGGACGGCGAGCACTCCATCGGGGACGTCCGCGATCGGGACGTCGTACTCGGTTCGGAACGGTTCGGTAGTGAAGAACCGCTCGAGGTCGCCGGACGTTCGAACGTCCGCCTCGAGGGTCGTACCGTCGGTCTGGATGGAGTCGATGACGATGGATGACATAGCGTATGAGAGTCGAGCCGGCACCGCTGCGTGCTGTTCGCTGTCGACTCGACCGAGTACGAACGGGTACAAAAACCATCAGAACCGTTGCTCGTCCCGAACGAGCGATCGAACCGCGTATCGACGGCTCCCGATCGATAAGGTCCGCTTACACCCGACGATCGCACGCCGGGCGAACGGTGTGGCTGCGAGCACCGCCGGAGGACCGGTCGATGACCGACGACGTCCCGAATCGCCGAAATCGGCTGTGAAAGGTACGTTATACCCACATTCAGCCCGTCTGATCGGATAGGATCTATATAACAAACCGCGCTATCGAACACCCTTCGGCCAACACATGCGTATCGACATTGGACCGGACCGATTCCGTCTCGAGCGAGTATGAAGCGGGCGACGTTCAACGGCATCGTCGCCGGCGGCTTCCTCGCGGTCGCGGTCGCGATACTCGTCGCGAGGGCGAATCCGGCGACGAGCTACGAGCCGTCGATATACGCGGGGACGCCGACGATCACCTGGATCGGATTCGCGATCGCGCTCGCCGTCGGCGTCAGTACGGCGGTGGTCTGTCGCGGCCGCCAACAGGCGCTGGGGATCGCGCTCGGCGGGACGACGGTCACGTCGATCGTCAGTCTCCCGGTGGTCAGGAACTACCACTTCATGGGGATGGGCGACGCGCTCACGCATCTCGGCTGGACGCGGGACATCGTCACGGGGCAGCTGGCGCCCCACGAACTGTTCTATCCCGCCGTCCACACGATCGGAGCGGCCTTCCACGTCGTCGGCGGAGTCCCGATCGAGCGCGGGCTCCTGTTCAGCGTCGTCGTCCTGTTCGTCCCGTTCCTGATCTTCGTCCCACTGATCGTCCGAGAGATCGCCGACGACGGACTGGCGATCGGAATCGCGGCGATCATCTCGTGGATGGTGTTACCGATCAACAACGTCGGGACGCACATGGGCGTGCACACGAACTCGAACGCCCTCTTCCTGGTGCCGGTCGTCGTCTTCGCGTTCGTCGCGTACCTCCGCCGACGGGCGACGATCGAACGGCTTCCGCTGGGACTGTCGCCGTTCAGCCTCCTGGTTTACCTGGCGGGGATCGGTCTCCTGCTGGTCCATCCCCAGCACATGATCGGCGTCATCGTGCTGGTCGGTTCGATCGCCGGCATCCAGTATCTCATCCGACGGCAGTACGACGACCATCCCGTCCTCGATCATCCCACGATGTACGCACACACGGTCGTTCTCGGTGCCATCTTCACCATCTGGGCCGTGAGCAACGAGCGGTTCCGGGACGCGTTCGCCGGCCTCATCATCGGCGTCTTCGAGGAGGACATCGGCGGCGGCGCCGAGGTCGGGCAGCGGGAGTCCTCCCTCCAGGAGATCGGCGGCAGTATCACCGAACTGTTCGTCACGATGTTCCTCGAGCTGGCGATCATCGCGCTCGTCGTCGGCGTCTTCATATTGCTGATGTGGCTCGGCCGAACCGCGCTCGATCCGGAGACGCGGTCTCAGGTCAACTACCTCTCGCTCGCGCTGTTCCCGCTGACCGGGCTGTTCTTCGTCTACTTCGTCGGGACGCCGACGATGGCGTTCCGTCAGGTCGGCTTCATCGCCGTCCTGCTGACGGTGCTCGCGGGCATCGCCTTGGCTCACGGCGTCGGCGCGCTCTCGGGAGTCATCACGCGACCGGGCGCCAGCGCCGTCGCGGCGGTCCTCCTCGGCGGCTGTCTCGTGCTCGGGCTGATGACGGTGTTCGCTTCGCCGATCATCTACAACCCCACCCAACACGTGACCGACGAGACGTTCAGCGGCTACGAATCCGCGGTAACCCACACGGACGACGATCGACCGCTCGTCGGACTGGGCTTTAACCCCTTCCGGTACGATCACGCGGTCAACGGCCTCGGGGGCGATGACACCCTCTCCGGAGCGTCGTCTGAGAGCGGAACGGTCGATCCAGCGGCGTTCAACGCGGGTGAGTACGAGGAGGCGTACCACGACGTCGGCTACTACTTCATCGTCACCGAGTACGACATCACTCGGGAGATCGAGGTCTACCAGGAACTCGATTACAGCGAGGAGTCCCTCGAGGACCTCGAGACCGACTCGAGCGCCAACAAGGTGATCTCGAACGACGAGTTCCGGATGTACACCGTCGCCGGCGCGGACGAGGAGTAGCCGACGCCGTTCGGCGAACCGTTCACGCCGGAACGGTCGCGGATCGAACCGGGCCGCGGGTTCGACGCTCGGTCGGTCGCTACTCACCGCTTCCCTCGCGCGCGTTAGTTCACTATAGACGATCGGCTCGGTAACGCTCCGTCGACGCAGTTCGTCATCTCCGTCGCGGCTCGTCGCTCGCGCAACCGTCTCCGCACTCTATCAGGCGCTGGGCGGGACCGACGACGCTCGCCGACTGGAAGGAGCCGGGTCCGGAACGGATCCGACGCTGACGCGCGGGCGGTCGTCGTCCACCCCGACCCCGTTCGACTCTCATCTCGGCGGACCAGGCGCCGTCCACCCGGTCGATTCGCGGCCGGTGGTCTCGAGGACGCGTCCGCAGTTCGAATCCGTGGACGGTCGCCCCGTCGCTGGTCCGAATGACCCCTCGATACCGACCGTCCCTAGAACTGGTAGCACCGACCCACGGTCGCGTCGGGACGCGAGATGAAATTTGTCGAACATGAACGGCCGAATAACCGAGAAACGGTCGCGGTGATTCGTCTCCACTCCCACGAGCCCCGATCAGATCTCGATTTCACGAGCCGGCCGCTACAGCGGCTCTTCCCGGTGGTAACCGCGTATTTACGCGCTAAAACTCGGTTACTCGGCGGTATTTCGTCTCCCCGTTGTTCATAAGTTCTTGAATGAATGTACATATATTGTGTCCTTTTCGTCAGAGTTAGAAATATATTCTGTAAAATTAATCCATATTCTCAAGGAAAAGTTTATGAGTGCAAGGCCAGGTTACGCAAGTGTATGGCGCAGAACCCCCGTACGTCCGAGACGGACACCACGCCGACCACAGGCCGTAACGACGGATTAAGCCGCCGCAACTACGTGCGCTCGGTCGCCGCGGCCGCGGCCGCGGTGACGTCGTTCGGCGCGGCCGGCACGGCTGCCGCTCAAGGCGACTACGAGGTTATCGAAGCCAGCGGTCAGACGATCACCGTCGGTGACGGTGAGACCTGGGAGAACAAACTGATCGACCTGACGAACGGTCAGGACGTCGTCGTCGTCACCGAAGGCAGCGACTGGACGATCCGAAACGTCGGCGTCAAGGGCCGCAACACCTCCGGCACCGGCTCCTCGATGTTCGGCATCTCCGACGCCGGCGGCTCGAGCACCATCGAGAACGTCTACCTCGGCGACGGCTCCGACGAGCGCAACGGCAGCTCGAGCGGTCACGGACAGACGGCCTTCTGGGCCAACCCCGACCACGCCGGTCACATCGACATGAAGAACGTCAACATTCAGGGCTTCGCGGACAACGCGGTCTACGGCTCCGCGCCCGGGAGCGGCGCCGGCGGGACGATCCACATCGACCGCTGTTTCGCCGCCAACTGTTACGTCTCCCACTTCCGTCTCGCGACCGAGGGGAGCAAGGTGACGAACTCCAGCGTCCTCGTCGACGACGAGGGCTACGCCGGCCGCGGTATCTGGGCCTGGGCGCCCGGCGCGATCGAGGTCGAGAACTGCCAGATCTCGATGAACGGTCACAACACCGCGATCGCCGCCGGCGCCAACGGCAAGGGCACCGAAGTCGTCCTCCGGGACACCGATTACGACGACCAGGCCGGCATCGCCGAGCACGCCGGCTCGAACGTCCGACTCGAGGGCGACTCGGGCACCGACCCCACGGCATTCATCCCGAAGGGCACCCCGACCAGCGCCGAAGAAGCGGCCTCCGGTTCCAACTGATTCCCCGCTGACGCGATTCGACAGCCCCCTCCCCGATCGCCGCCGCGATCGGTTCGCTACCGCCGCCGTCCCCGCTGACGCACCCTCCCCCCGCTGACGCGGCCCCTCCGCCGACGCAGCCCCCACCCGCTGACGCCTCCCTCCACTCACCTCGATTTTCCCCGCCGATTCGACGGTTCGTCGCATATTCACGTTCGATCGGCCGTTTCCAGACCGTTCTCGCGCGAGTTCGACGCCGCACCACCGACCGACGCGAGTCGACGGGCAGTCGATGCTGAGACGTCGGCTCGAACTGGCACTGAGCAGTGGAATTGAGACGGCCCCCGAACCCGACCCAGCGATTCCGCCGGTGGCTCGGGGCGGCTATCTATCACCGAACGGCCGAAACCGGCCGGTAATACGGTATTACTCGGCACTGAGATCCCTCCGAGGGCGGGTCAAAGGCGGTGGAGAACTGCTGCAACGCGGGTAATACGCTATTATCGCGCGTTCTATCTCGAATACTGATAATACAATATTTCGCGCCATATTTTCAGTAGTTTCGTACTTTTATACTCTCGAAATAACTATCGTCTGTAAATTTTAAGTATAATGGAGGAGAAAGTTTATGGTGGTAGTATCAGATTACCCGATTGCATGGCACGCGACTCTTCGGTAGCGGACGACGATCGGTGCGTCGGCGAGGACACGCCGACGACCGACAGCGGAACGAGTGGATTGCTCCACCGGCGATCGTACATGAAACTCGCCGGTGCGACGACGGCGGCCGCAGCGGCGTTCGGAACGAGCGTCGGCGCCGCGGAGGACTACGAGGTCATCCGCGCGAACGGACAGGTCGTTCGGGTCGGCCGCGGCGAGACGTTCGAGAACAAGCTGATCGACCTCACGACCGGGAACGGCTTTCTGCTGCTCGTCGAGGGAGCAAACTCCGTCATCCGAAACATCGGATTCGAGGGGCTCTACCGCGGCGACCAGTTTCTGATCTCGATCAAGGCCGACCGCGGAGACGTCCTCTTCGAGAACATCTACATGGGCGACGGCGCGACCAAGGACGGTTCGGACTTCGTCCACGGACCCGGCGCGGTCTTCATGCACAAGCAGAGCCAGGCGAACCTGACGTTCCGCCGGTGTAACGTGCAGGGCTTCCCGAACAACGCCTTCTACTGTTCCAACACCGCGTCCGGACCGAGCAGCGTCCACTTCGACACCTGCTTCGGCAAGAACAACGGCGTCACGACGTTCCGCTGTGCGAGCGGCGACGACGTGATCGAGAACTGCGTCGCGTACAACGACACCACCGACTACGGCCGCGGCTACGGCGGCTACACCGAGACCAACGGCCGCCCCGTCTGGGTCTGGTCGGGCGGGAACGTCACGATCCGCGACTCGCACTTCGCCGACGGTCCCTACCCCTACGCGATGGTCGCCGGCGCCAACGGCTCGGCCGGTCGGGCCACCTTCGAGAGCGGCGCCTACCGCGGCACCATCCACCGGGCGAGCGGCTCGACCGTCACCGTGGGCGACGACGTCTCGAACGATCCCGATCTCTCGATTCCCGACGGCGTGCCCACGACGGCCAAAGCGGCCGCGTCGGGCGGTTCGGGAAGCGCCTCGAGCAGCGGATCGGCCGCCGAAAGCGCGGACGACGAGCAGCTTCCCCACCTCGTGCTCCTCGACGGCGACGCGTCGGACGTGACGCGATACGAGTTCACCGTCGACGGCGAGGTCGAGGCGGCGAACGCCGAGGGCGCGTCGATCGACGCGAACGACGAGATCACGGACGGGCGGGTCCACGGCGTCGTCGCCGACTGGAAGGACGCCTTCCGGTTCGACGGCAGCCTCGAGCAACTCACCGTCGACGGGCCGGGAACGGTCCTGGTCGACGGCGAGGCGGTCGATCCCGCCGACTACGGCGAGGAACTCCCCCACGTCCTCGAGGTCGCGGGCCGCGGCGTGCCGACGAGTTTCGAGCTCTCGGTCGACGGCGAGATCGAACTCGAGGGAGACGACGACGTGACGACGATCTCGGGATCGACCGTCCAGAGTTCGGTCACCGACGGGAGTCGGACGTTCCGGTTCTCGGGCGCGGTGATCGACGTGACGATCGTCAACGGCGCGGCCGACGTCAGCGTCGACGGCGAAGCCGTCGACCCGGCCGACTACGGCGACTACGAACTGCTCCCCCACGCGCTGGTCGTCGACGGAACGGACGCCGACGAGCCGAGCGCCTACTCCTTCGAGGCCGGCGGCGCGGTCGTCAAGGCCACTTACGACGAGGCCACGATCGACGAGGACGACGTGATCGAGGAGCGGACCGTTCGCGGCGTCGCCGGCGACTGGGTCGACGCCTACTGGTTCGACGGCGACATCGAGGACTTCACGCTGCGCGGTCACGCGACCGTCGACGTCCAGTACAACGCCCGCGACCAGTAACTGCGAGATCGCTCTCCGCTCACTTTTCGCGACGTTCGACCCTCGAGCGACGGCTTCGGACGGAGAGACGGCTCCCGAACGGTGTGACGGCGCCGGACCGAACTAACGACTCGACGCCGAGCGCTATCGGAGTCGACGCGTCGAACGGACGGCCCGTCTCGAGTCACTGCAATAGCGAGAACGACGGTCGTGATCGGTATCGATCCGCGATCGGACGGGCGCGAACCGGGCGGTTGCCGACCCGACTCGCCGCGGACGGGGTTCGTCACCGTGGAGAGGGGTCGTCGCGTGAACGCGATTCACGGCGTCCGAGCGGCCGTCTTCCCCGCGTTCAGAAGTCGTCCGGCGTGATTCGGTCGCGGTCGGCGTAGACGTGGGCCGATCCCGACTCGAACGACAGGTCCGTCACCGAACCGGCGTAGCGATACCGCTGGACGCCGGACTCGATGGTGCTCTCGGCGGTTCCCGACGTCACGGTGACGCGGTCGCCGAAGCCGTCCCAGGCGATCGGCTCGATCTCGCCGCTGACGCTGACTTCGTACGACGCCGCCGAACCGTTCCCGACGACGGTCAGGACGTGCTCGAGCGCGTCGCCGTAGTCGGCCGGATCGACCTGCTCGTCGTCGACCAACACGCGCGCGTCGCCGTCAATGGACAGCGACTCGAGGTCGCCGCCGAAGCGGAAGGCGTCGCGCCAGCCACCGACGGAGCCGACGACGTCCCCGCCGTCGATCTCGTCGTCGCCGTTGATCGACGCGCCTCGATAGGTCGCGGCCTCGACGTCGCCGGTCACCGTGAACTCGTAGCGGCTCTTCCCGATCGTCCCGATGCCGTCGATCAGAATCGTCCGGTCGAGTCCGTCGTCGTGCCAGGGCATGTCGCCCTTCCAGTCGTCGCCGGTCGCGCCCGGTCGCGGATACCGACCGAGGTGCGACGGGCTGTCGTCGACGAACGGGTCGGCCGGCCCCTCGACGGTGACGTCGACCAGCAGCGAGTCGAACTCCCAGGCGTGGCGCCCGTCGACGACGCGGCCGGCGGCGCGGGTGCCGTCGTCGCTGATCCACATGGAGTCGTCCTCGATCGTCGCGCCGTTGTACGTCGACGGTTCGACGGGGGCCGCCTCGACCTCGAAGTAGTAGTCGGTCGGCTCGGACTCGCCCTCGGCGACGAACTCGTACGTGTACTGCAGGTCCTCGTGGTCCCCGCGCGAACGCCCGTCCGCACTGCTGCCAGTGGCGCCGGCGGCTTCCTCCGCCGTGGTCGGGACGCCGTCGGGCATCGACAGGTCGGGACTGGACCCATCGGTGGCGCCCCACGAGACGTTCACGTCGCCGCGCTCGCTGAGCCCGTCGTACCGCGTGGCCTCGATCACGACGTCGGTCCGTTCGCCGCTTCGGCCGAGGTGGATCGCGTCGGGGTACGATCCCGAGGAGAAGTCGCAGTCGCTGACCGTGATTTCGCCGGGATTCCAGCCCCAGAAACAGCGGCCGTCGTAGCGTCCGTTCCCGTCGTTGTACGCGACGGAGTTCGTACACTTCGATCCGTCCGAACCGAGTCGGTAGCTCGAGACGTAGTTGTTCGCGGCGTAGCAGTCGTCGATGTGGACCGTCCCGCCCCGGCCGTTGTATCCGGGTGCGGAGGCGTAGATCCCGTTGTTCGGCCAGTTCTGGACGTTACAGTTCTTGATGTCGATGTGGCCGTCGTGCTCGGGAGCGACCCAGATCGCACACTGGCCGTGGGAGCGGTAGCTGCTCGGTCGGACACACCCGTCGCCCATGTAGACGTTCTCGATAGTGGACGTGTTGCCGCCGACGTCCGCGACCACGATCGCGTGCCGGTCGCGTCGGTGGGCGCCTCTGAAGCCGACGTTTCGGATGGTCCAGTTCGTCGACTCGCGGCCGTACAGCATGAAGTAGTTGCCGTTACTGAAATCGATGATCTTGTTCTCGAAGACCTCGCCGTCGTCCAGTCGATAGAGCGAATTGTCCGCTTCGATCACGTCGTACTCGCTCGCGGCCGCGCCGCTCGGGGTGGCGCCGATGATCGCCGCGCCGGCCCCTGACGCGGTCCCGGCCAGTTTCAGATACGATCGCCTGTCGAGTAACGGAGCGTTACCCCCCTGTTCACCGTCTTCGGACCCGTCCGTCCCGGAGTTCTCGTCGGGTAAGCCGGGCTTATCGCGTGCCATACGGACTGACTATCAGATACAGACACCATAAGCATTCTCGCCACCTCCCTTCGAAAGTTCAGAATGTAGTTTCGGCGAGATCGTTTCTGCGATTGTATACCGTTCTAATAGAATCTAGACTATCAGATACCCAGCGGACTCGAGGCGATCGCTCGGTTCTCGGTCGAGACGACGGTCCGATCCGGATGCGGAGATCATCGACTGGCGGGGAGTGCTGGAGTCGACGCGGTTCGAGCGACGAACGGAATCGGAGGATACGTTGGACGCGCCCCCTGACCTCGTGGCGATCGACGCGACCGTCGGCCGCGGACGGAACTCACGATGCTGTTTCCGAAACCTGTACGGAGCGATTCCGTCACTCGCCGGTCGCTGCGATCGACGTCCGCGTCGCTCCGGTCGGTCGCGACGTCCGCGGGAATCGCGCGACGAGAACTCGTGACTGCCGTGCAGGTCTGGCGGCGTGGTTGTGACTGTCACTCAGGTTCGGTAGGAAATGGCTCCCGCGCCTGCGTCGGAAACAGATGCTGGCACGCGAACTGCTCCGGTACGGGTGACGGTCGTCGGGAGCCACTCGTCCGTTCGAGAGCCGTGAATAAAAGTCCTTCTTACCTTCATCCGCGAGTAATCTACTCGCCGCTCTCGAGAGACCGCAGCCATCGACGCCTCGAGAGAGTCGTCGATCCACTCCCGAAGGAACAGTCACTCGATCCGCGATAACTTGCCGTCGACGTTCCGTTCGCGTCGCCGATTCGACACCGCGTGTGCGACCGAGAGGGCGAAGAAAGCGACGACGACGACGCCGGCGATGCCGAGCGTCGGGACGGCCGACAGCGGCGGAACGCTGAGGAACGCCCCGGAGACGAGCGCCGCGCCGACGACGCTCAGGGCGGCGTACCATCGGTCCCACCGGTCCTGCTGGTGCGTATCCGTGTCCAGATACATCATCAGCAGGTCGGCGTTGTCCGCCAGGGAGATCAGCCCCCGATCCTGATCGTACTCGACGATACCGGCGTCGTCCATCTTCGGCAGATGGGTCTGGTAAAGCGCGACGTACACGCGCTTGCGCTGATCGGAGCTGAGCGCGCTGACTTCGGTATCGTTCTCCCAGGCCGCGATCTGTTCGGCGAGTTCGCCGAGGGTGACCGTATCGTCGGCCTCGAGTAAGTACGCGAGGACTTCTCGCCGCCGTCGATTCTTCAGGAGCTCGAAAATGACGTCCTTCGACAGTCGTTGCTCCTCATCCGAGTCGGCGACCGAGGCGATCTCGTCGGGGAGCGACGTATCGATCGACGACATTACGATCGCCCTCCGGACGGTAGGGTCGTACTCCGGCCCGGTTCACACGAGCTACCGCGCACGAAACGGCTGCCAAACTGTCGAATCGACGGGAGCCGTTGTCCGCTCGATCGGCAAGTCGCAGTCACGATTGACACACCAAGTTGTACACCAATAGTGACACTCTTAAGGACGGCCACGTTTCGCACCGGCTGCAAAGCGGGTATGGGACGACTTCCGGATCCCGCAGACGGCGGCGGACACCGATCCGACGTCGGCCGATTTCGAGAATCGCGCGACGGGATCAGTATTGGACGATTGTTCGACTGTATCCGACGCGTACACGCGCTCCCGTTACGGGAGCAAGGGCGTGGAGATGATCGATGGGCTGAACTGAGACACGACACTGGTTCGAAACGTTAGGTGCCGGCGACATAAAGGCGAACGACAGTTCGCCGCCGAAAGCCAGATTTACGCGATGAACACGCGGTTTACGTCCGGCGTGTCAGAGAACGATGGCCACAATTCATGTGGCGCGCTCACTATGAACATGGTAGGGCGACGGCGCTACCGACGGCGCTTCGCCCGAAAGCGACCGATGGGACACGGTCACGGCACGACTCGATCGACGTCTCACACAGCGTCGGCGGCGACGTGTCGGTTCTCTCATCTTCTCTCTCGCGCCGGAGAACGGCCGAGCGGTAAGTCGGCGTTTCCCGCGAAACCATGTGAACCCCTTACAGTGCCGGCACCGATTCCTCAACTACTGATGACGCGGTCCATCATCGATCACACCACGAGCGAATCAACGGAGACAGAGACCGGTCTATGTCCGGATTGCGAAACGGATACGATCGTCCACGACCCGGACCGCGGCGAGCGAGTCTGCGAGGAGTGCGGGCTCGTTCTGACCGAAGATCCGATCGATTACGGCCCCGAGTGGCGAGCGTTCAACGCCCAGGAGCACGACGAACTCTCCCGCGTCGGCGCACCGCTGACCCAGTCGATGCACGACCGAGGGCTGACGACGACCATCGACTGGCGCAACAAGGACGCCAACGGCCACTCGATGTCGGCCGAGAAGCAGGGCCAGCTCCACCGCCTCCGCGTCTGGCAGGAGCGCATTCGCACGAAAAACGCCGGCGAACGCAATCTCAAGTACGCGCTCTCGGAGATCGACCGGATGGTCAGTGCGTTAGGGGTTCCAAAGCCCGTCAAGGAGACCGCGAGCGTCATCTACCGGCGCGCGCTCGAGCAGGATCTCATCCGCGGCCGATCGATCGAGGGCGTCGCCACGAGCGCGCTGTACACGGCCTGCCGGAAGGAGGACATTCCGCGGAGCTTAGAGGAAGTCACCTCCGTCTCGCGGGTCGACCAGCGGGAGATCGGCCGCACGTATCGGTATATCGCCGACGAACTCGACATCAATCTGGAGCCGACGAATCCGCGCCAGTTCGTCCCTCGCTTCTGTTCGGAACTCGACGTCGGCAAGGACGTCGAGACGAAGGCCGTCGAGATCATCGACCAGACGACCGAACAGGGCCTGCACTCGGGGAAGTCGCCGACCGGCTTCGCCGCCGCCGCCATCTACGCGGCCGGCCTCCTCTGCGACGAGACGATCCCCCAGCGCGCCGTCGCCGACACCGCACAGACGACCGTGGTGACGGTGCGGAATCGGTATCGGGAGCAGCTCGAGGCGATCGACCAGCAGCCGGCGACTACATGATCGACCGCTCTTCTTCGGGATGGAAGTCCTCCAGGGCGTGGAGGTTCGCGTACGGCACGAACGCGACGAATTCGTCATCCTCGTCGTAGAGTTCGACGCCGTTCTCGGTGTGTTCGTACCGCTCGCACTGGATCTGGCCCTCGGGCAGGATTGCGCGATACATACTCGTATGGACGCCGTCCAAGCAAATATAGCTGGGCGGTGGTTTCGGGTGGGAGAGCGGCTTTCGTCTCTTCGTGCCCGTCCGAAGCCGCGGCGACGCGCCGCTACTGGGTGGGAATCGTTACAGTGATGATACTATGGTATCGAGCCGAAGTCAGGATGAGTGCGGATACCGACATCGACGTCGAAGTCCACGAGGACGTGACGTACGCGACGCGCGACGCCGGCGAGTTAGGGCTCGATCTGTTCGTCCCCGCGGTCGACGATCCGCCGCTGGTCGTCTACGTCCACGGCGGCGGCTGGGTCGCCGAGACCCGCGACAACGTTCCGGAGCCGGAACGGTACGCGGCCGAGTGGGAGTGTGCGATCGCCAGCGTGAGCTACCGATTGGCCGCGATTCCCGACGCCCTCGAGGACGGCGTCGACTTCCCGATCGACCCGGCGAACGACACGCCGCGGGGCGTCTTCCCAGACCAGCTCGTCGACGTGAAGGCGGCGATCAGGTGGTTGCGGGCGAACGCCGACGAGTACGGATACGACGCGACGAACGTCGCGGCGTGGGGCGCGTCGGCCGGCGGTCACCTGGCCCTCCTCGCGGGCGTCGTCGACGACGTCGAAGCGCTCGCGGGGGACGTCTTCTCCGAGACGGACCTCGAGAAGGCGGTCGCCCCCGACGAGTCGGGCGCCGTCCAGGCGGTCGTCGACTGGTACGGCGTCGCGGATCTCACGCTGGTCCCGGACGACCCGACCGATCCCGCCTCGCTCCTCATCGGCGGCCCGAAATCGGAGCGCGAGGCCGCGTTCGCGCAAGCGAGTCCGGTGACCCACGTCTCCGCGGAGACGCCGCCGGTCCTCGCCATGCACGGTCGCGACGACGCGGTGGTTTCGATCGAACACAGCCGCGTCCTGTTCGACGCGCTGGACGAGGCCGGCGTCGACGCGGCGCTGTACGAACTGCACGACCGCAACCACGTCTGGGTGACCGGCGGCGTCGAGGAGATCGAGTCGGAACGGGTGGCGATGGAACTGCTGACCGCGGATCCGACGCCCGCGCAGTCGATCACCGAGACCGTCCACCTCGAGGAGGGCGGCTCCGCGACCGCTCTCATCGAGGGAACTCCCCCGGCGGGACCGGAAGCGATCGAGCGGTTCCTCGAGCGCACGATCGAGTGACGGACCGCCGCGATCCGCGGGAGACGAATTACAGAGAAAATCCGTCTCTCGGACGCCGTCGAACGGGCCGGTGACTGGAATCACTCATCGCGTTTCCCGTACGTTTCCTCACCCCACCCGTAGTCGGACGCTTCGTCGTTCCGATCGAGGTAGTCCTCCAGTTCCTCCTGTACCGATCGGCCGAGATCGTCTAACTCATTGTCGATAAGCGAAACCGTGCTCGAATCGAGCGACTCGGTCGCGTTTCGCTCCCGCCAGTCGTCCGAAATCGTTGGGGCGTCGAAGCGAAGGCGGTCTTCGGTCGGGTCCCAGTAGAAGTCGAACGCTCGGAACAGGCCGAGGTCGCTGACGATTCGAACGTGCTCTTCATCGAGATTCGTGTACTCGCTCCACTCGTTGAATCCCTCCGACCACGCCCCCTCCTGGAGCAGGTCTTCGATGTCCTCGCGGTAGAAGTCCTCCGACCCGAGCGTCTCTTCTCGCCACTCGAACTCGCGTGGCATTCCTCGGTTCGAGAGGTCCGGTGGTTCCGGGACCTCGATATCGAGCGCCATACCGGTGGTTTCACTGGGAACACAATAAAGCCCATAGCAGGTCCAAACGAGACGCCTCTCGCAAGGGAAGATCCCGCGCGTATCGGTCATGCTTGCTTTCAGCGTCGTGTGCTCGCTCGTCTCGACCGCGCTTATCGTCTGCCATCCCAGAACGGTAGCTCGCCAGCCGGATCGCTCCGTGGACAGCTGTTGTCTACGGTCACGCTCGCTCGAGCGTCCCCGAATTCGACCGCCGACGACCGCTCGAGGGACGGCCGTACGGCTACCGAACCCAAGCGAACACCCGCGGCGGCTGTGTCGTGATGTCGGTGAGACCGTCTCGAGGTCCGGTCGGCGGCGCGATCGCTCGCGCTCGAGGGAGGGAGTGACCGCGTGGACAGGCCTAGCCGTGGACGTCAGTTGTCTCCGGGTCCGAGCGGGGGCGGTCCGGCTCCGGGTTCGGATCGCTCGGCTCCGCTCCGCTCGCCGCGCCGGGGATCGACGCGTCCGCGGGGACGATCACCCGCCGTTCGGTGTACTCGAGGCCGTTCTTGCGTTCGGTCTGCCGGCGCACCGCGAGCCGGTTCTTCGAGAGGTCCAGGAGGGCGTCGATCGTCCTCGAGACGAGCTTCTTCGCGTAGCTGTCGCTGATCCCCGGCTCCCGGCGGCGGATCCAGTGTTTGAGGTCGCTCGCTTTGACGTACGCGTCGACGTCCTTGCAGCCGCGCTCCCACGGATCGTCGCCGACGCTCGAGTCGGTTCGGGCCCGCCAGAGTTTCGCGGCCAGTCTGGTGGGCAGCGCGTTCGCCGCGGCGCGGCGGCGATCGTCGTCCATCCGCGCGAGCTGCTGGATCGGGAGCAGGTCGCCGAAGGCCAGCGAGACGTCGCCGCCGCGCTCGAGCGGGTCGGCGCTCTCCGGGAGGCGGTAGTAGGCGTTCCCGTCGTCCTTCGCGATGCGCTCGAGGCGGCCGTCGGCGACGGTGACCTCGCGTTCGTCGACGTGCTCGGTCTCGAGGTGGGCGCCCTTCTCGAGTTCGCGGGACTGGAGCTCCGCGATGCGCTCCTTGTTGGCGTTGGCCTTCTTGAGCGCCGCTTCGGCGAGGCTCTCGAGTTCGGCGGTCTCGGACTCGAGAGCGGTGGCCTCGTCCTCGAGGGCCGCGGTGCGCGTCTCGAGTCGCTCGGCCTCGTTCTCGAGGTCGCTGGTGTGCGCCTCGAGGTCATCGGTGCGCGCTTCGAGGGCCGCGTTCCGCTCCTCGAGGTCGGCGACGGTCTCGGCGAGTCGATCGCGGTCGCGCTCGAGGGCCGCGATGCGGTCGTCCTTGCGCTCGAGGTCGGCCTCGAGGGACTCGAGGCGGTCGCGGAGTCGTTCGAACTCGCTGGGCTGGGCTGTCCGGCCGGAATCGGTCGACGGCGATGCGTCCGTGTCGGGTGCTGACGATGGCATTGAACTGTCTGGTGTGGGCTGGATAGTCGGACGGCGATACGACGGCTCGAGCGACGCGTGGCCGGCGGCGCCGCTCTCAGGTCGAGTCCCGCAGCTCGTCGGTGGCGTGGGGGTGATCCCGAAGCACGAGCAACAGCGCGTGGAGCTGGGCTCGGATCTCGCGCAAGTGACGCCGCGCCCGTGCCCGCGTCGGCTCGTCGAAGGACTCCGTCGCCGCGATCGACTCGAGGAGCCGTTCGGTCTCCGCGTCGAGCGCCTCGAGGCGCTCTATATACTGTCGGATGAGCATGGTCTCGAGGCGCTCGCGCTCGGTCGCGACCCGCGGCTCGTCAGCCATCAACGGTCACCTCGCCGTTTGTGGGTGGTCGGGTCTCGAGTGGCTGCTCGAGAAGAAGTCCGATCCCTCGCGCGTGCGCAGTGACAGTGAAAGGCAGCGGCTCGCGTCTCGTCGTGGCCGTCCGAACGGCCAGCTGTTCCGTCGTCTATGGGGTAATCTCTTTGACCCCTCGAGCGTTCGTTTCGCATGGTCGGAAACCTCGTGGTGAGGATGACCCGACCCCCGGCGTGCTCCAACACGTCGGACCTTTCAGTCCGAAAGGGGCGGATCAATTATATATGGAGACTCCCATTACAAATACTTTTCCTACAATTCGCAGTCAGAATAATACAGTTTGCTACTAGATCAGACGAATCCGCTATCATATCGTATATATCGGTAAATCTATGCTCACGAATCCTGCCTGTAGAAACGTGGTACGACAACGAGCCGACTGGATGCGCCCAGTCGACGAACGCATCCTAGAGACGATGCGTGACGAAGGAAATCTCACTCCACAAGCAGTGGAGAACTTCGACGTCTGCTCTCGTGGCCACGCCAGTATTCGGCTCTCTGAACTCGCGGAATACGGACTCGTCGAGCGGATCGCACAGGGGCTCTATCGACTCACTGATACCGGCCGTGCGTTTCTCGACGAAGAGCTCGATGCTGATGAACTCGAGGCGACTACCAAGACTTCATAGCGACTGACCGTCTGATGATTGAGATTCTATCTCTTCACTTCAGAACCGATTTGTGAACACAAACTCACTCGTTTCGAATGTATCGGTAATATTTACTATAATTCTAAGTGGTGGAAGCGGTTAGAGAGGCTTCACTACCCGTTATAAACGACAGAGAGGAATATGAACACAAAAAATCCACCTCGTGTGCATATTCGGGAAACCGGCTTTGTAGACGTGCAATCGGAGGGGGCTAGTAGAGGAGTATGGAAGCGAAGACAGTCTCAAGAAGTGGATGAAAATCACTATCAATCTAGTCTATTAACATGCATTCCAATGACAGATGACGTAAAAGATCGATTCGGTCAACGGGACTATCAGTTACGTAAGCAACTTTACGATCAGGCTGGCTCAGTGAAATGGGGTTTATTTTACACATACAAACGGAATTATGTTGCAGCAGAATGGGTAGGTCGCTTTGGATGGGCACTCGACATATTCATTGTCTTTATAGGTTCTATCTTGCTGTATATTACAACCAGAGAAGGAACTCCCGACTTCGCACTATTTAGACCATTTTCAGCATTATCACCTACTGACTTAGCTTTGATAATTTTGATAGGCTCACTATTGAGTTCGTTTTATGGACCAAAACTGAGATCGAGAGATTATTATAATGCAGGTCAAGAACTGCAGGAACTCACAGATGAAGTTGATTATTTTATATGTCAAAGATTAACAGACCCAGATGTATCAATTCAGGATCTTCAGGAGGAGTTCAACACATTACAAGATAGGAGGCACCGGTTAAACCAGTCAACACCCCAACTGGGAGGGCATTGGTATAGATTGATGAAATGGAAAGATAAATATAAGAAACTTGTCCCCTGGGAAAGTGTAAAAGACTCTAGCCAACCTTCATTCAAGGAATTTGTACAAGATAAAACTAAATAAATATTTACAATTTTGCAGTACTCGTAGCTAAGAGTCACTCAAAGGATGAAATCAGCCTACTGTTGAGTTTTTCTCTATATGCAACCAAAATATTAAGTAATCTCAATGACTTGTTTGGCATACTCATGGTAGATGAACATAACGTTGTTTCTTACGGTTACATTGACTTAGACGGCTTCTCTGAGATCAATAACGAACACGGCCACACCTTCGGCGATAAAATAATAGAAGAAGTCGTTAAATTCGGTAGAAGGTTTTCGGATTCTAAATGGGAATTCAATCGGGAATACGGACAGGGTGACGAGTTTTTGATGGTCTTACCTGATGAAGATAAGGAATCAGCGGTAGAGGTGATGGAAGAGTTTCTTAAAAAGTTACGTTCGCTCCGACCGGAAGGTCAGGTTGTCACCGCCAGTATTGGTGTAGCTACGTTACCCGAAGATGGAGCAAACGAAGGTGAGATCACTGAAAAAGCAGACCTTGCGATGCTGAATGTCGAGAAATGGGGCGGAGACGGTGTAATTGCATATGGTAACGAAAAGCCAACGAAAGAAGTAGAGGTTTGGTTTGAAGAAGCCATGTTGGTAGAGCAGGATGATCTTGTTAAAATACAGAAATGGATTGATGATAGCCCCTCAATTAGAGCACTGAAAATATATAACGAATCCAAAGGCATCCCTAACGAAAGTAGATCGTCAAAGACGATGATGTCCACGACAAAATACGAGGGGGAAATAAAAGGGATAGTTAAAGAGATCAAGGAGTGGGATTCCTCAAAAGTAAGGTTTGAGATGAGAGGTGATAAGATACAATTAGAAAAAGCAGGGTTCTAAATAAAACCAGTTAGTGATTCTATTTCTCCCTGCTTTCACACAAGATACATACTTAGCAGGATACTTGACGGCACGTACAGTGGAAGTAAGATGACTAATCTCATGCTTTCGATCTAACCACCATTTCGTGTGCTTCAACTGGAGTTCTACGTGCGGAGATGGGGGTGAGACGCTGTAATTTTTTGGCACTGTTGCCTTGGCGACACCCAGCGATTAAATGGGTAGTCTGTCATTCCGATAACCAAAATTATATTGCTTTATTTATATATAATTAGACAACAATCCGAACGCGCACCTGACCAAACAGAACGACAAGTACGGACTGCAGAAACGACCCTCAAGCCACGATCTCCAGTCACCCGCGTTAAAAAGGGACGTAAGGGCCATTGGTGTCAGCGTAGTAGTGGGAATACGGTAATCACAAATGGGAAACGGCTCGTTTGAGGCGGGCGCCGGCGAGGAACTTACGCTCAAAGTGGACAAGCGAGGACGAGTGACGGTCGATCAAGTTCGCGTTTCACGCGGTCGCTGATTCGGATCTGTCGTTTGCGGCGCCCGTGTGTTGACAGCAGTGTTGACGCTACTTCGGCTTTTGATTCGGGAACGTAGTCGATAGTATTACAATCCATTGAAAAGTATATGAAGCAGCGAAATACGATGGTCGACAACCTCTCTCGACTACAGGTCGCGTTACTCATGGGGGTATCGGGCACGATGGCCTTCCTACTTGTGGGCATGATATTCGGCTCTCCGAGCGTCTCGAGAGCGTTGCTATTTGGACTCCCGACGACGATCGTCTGGTACGTTTTCGACCCTCGTCTCCTCGCTAACGCAGAGTGAGCAACGACTCTCGGCGACACGGCCCAGTCTTCGTTCTCCGTCCTGGTCTACTCCCGAGCGAGCAATGACAGTGCGTAGACGATCAGTCGGTCGTCTCGTAGATGTCGCATACGCTCACGGCTACGACTTCACTGATACCCCTCGAGGCGTATTTGACAACTACAGTTGTCGAGTCCCCAATACATCCAACTAGCAGGATCCACTCGTCTGGCGGGACGTCGAAACGGAGTCCCTACAGCTCGTTCCGGCCGATACCGCCCCAGAGATGGCGGTACGAACGGGCGTTACAGGAGCGCTAAGAAAACTTGTGAGACAGGAAAACGAGAAATTCCGCTAAACTGGGATGGAGCGCTGAAACGCAGACGAACTCGAGCGAACCGAGAGGCGTCCTTTTGGCCGTATAGCCCGAACCCGGTGACATGGGTGAAGGGGCTGCGGAGAGCGCGGAGATTCTCTTGGTCGAAGACAATCCCGGCGACGTTCGGCTGGTCGAAGAGGCGCTCCAAGGGACCGACAGTACCCTTCATATCGCGAGAGACGGGCGGGAAGCGCTCGACTTCCTCCACCGACGGGACGAATTCGCGGACGTTCCGCGCCCGGACATCGTGCTGCTCGACCTGAACCTGCCGCAAGTAGACGGCACGCAGGTCCTCGACGAAATTCGAAGCGATCCCGAACTGGAACACCTTCGAGTGACCGTCTTGACCAGCGTGCCCGAGGAATACGTCTCTCTCGAGCCGGACGAGCTCGACGCGAACGACTTTTTCACCAAACCGGCCGATCCCGACGAATTCATGGCCCTCGTCCGGTCGCGTATCGAAGCGCTGTAAATCGACGAATTCCTCGCCCAGAGAGCGACCGCAATCGACGCGGCCGACGCCGAGATCAGGGGGGTGAAGTCGGACTGGAGGACGAAATCAACGCGTTGGGTTGGTATCTCGAGACCGATAGCAAAATCGACGTCGACACCCCGATCGGTCACTCGTCGCTCGACATCGGACGAGCGTAGCTGTCAGTTGCGCTGCCCACCGAGGCGATCGGCCTGTTCGCCCGAGAGAATCCCGAATCCATCGGCGAAATCGTCCCCGGTATCTTCCGATATCCGTTCGAGGACGTTGTTGTAGCTCTCGGTCGCTCGTGTTCGCCGCCCGAGTTCGCGTTTCACGCGGTCACTGACTCGAACCTGCTCGTCCCCCGATCCCATGTGTCCCCCATCTGAGTTCCCGCTACGTCGACTGTTAGTACTCTCTCACCGGCATTATCCAGAGACAGTCTGAGCCGTTCACTCAGTTACCCCCTCGAACACAGCCTTTACTTAGCGTTTGGATTCGGTCTCTCAATTAACGAATCGAGCGTATCCTTTTCTTAGATCCAGAACTCACCCTCTCGAT
The DNA here is from genome assembly GCF_037914945.1 of Haloterrigena sp. KLK7. Classification (NCBI taxonomy): domain Archaea; kingdom Methanobacteriati; phylum Methanobacteriota; class Halobacteria; order Halobacteriales; family Natrialbaceae; genus Haloterrigena; species Haloterrigena salinisoli. The sequence continues at coordinate 136,965 of NZ_CP149790.1, read as the reverse complement.
TAAGCCACAGCCCACAGCGTTACCGCAGCCTCGAGAGCCGCCCGCTCAAGTAAGCACTCGAGTACAGCCTTTACTCAGCGGGGTCTCCCGCCATCTAATGTAACGAATCCCGGAATCCTTTTCACTATATCGGCCCTGAACTGTCCTAATGAAAGAGGGCTATCTCGTGGACGAGCCCGCGCCCGGGAAGTACTTACCCGCCGACAGCGCGGCCAAGCTTCCCGCGGCGAAGTTCTATCTCCCGAACGATCTCCCTCCGGAACTCGAGCTTTCGGCAGACGTGGTTCGGGCACACGGCCGTGCGATGCACTCATTGGGACGGCTGGACGGGTTTCTCAGTGAAATTGAGAATCCCGACACGGCACTCGGATTGTTCGTCTTCAAGGAGGCGGAGCAATCGTCGCAGGTCGAAGGGACGCAGGTCACCGTCTCGGATATGCTGCGGAAGGACGCAGACTCGAAGGACGTGCGAGAAGCTCGGAATTACGTGCGTGCGCTACAGGAAGCGGCCGACGAGCTCCGTGAAAGCGGTCGCTCGCGGGAGCATCTCTCGAACGAACTTCTCAAGTCGTTACATGAGTCGCTGATGGAATCGGGACGAACGGACGACGAAGATCCCCGCCCGGGCGAGTATCGGGATCAGTACGTCTGGATCGAGGAGGATCTCAATTTCGGTCGACAGATACGGTTCGTCCCGCCGAAACCGGAAATCGCCACCGGAAAAATGGAGAACTTCGAGGAGTATATGCAGTCGGCGGGCGAATATCCCGATCTGATCGATATCGGCGTCCTCCACTACCAGATCGAAACGATACACCCGTTTCTGGACGGGAACGGCCGCGTCGGTCGGTTGCTCATCGTCCTGATGCTACTCGCCGCGGACATACTGATGTATCCGCTGTTCTACCTGAGTTCCTACATTCGACGAAACAGGGACGAGTACACCGACTTACTGCTGGCGGTCAGCGAAGAGGACCGCTGGGAAGACTGGCTGCTGTTCTTTTTGCGGGGGATCAGGGAACAAGCCGACGAGGCGTTTAGTCGAGCGAAGCTGATCTTGAATCTCCGAGACCAGTACGAACGCCAGTATCGAGATGCACGCCCCTCCGTCACGGAGCTCATCGATGCGATCTTCGAGGAACCCGTCTTCACCGTCTCGAGAGCCGCCGAGTTGATCGATAGAAGCTACCCTGCCACGAACAGCGCCATCGACCGGTTAGAGAGCGACGGGATAATCCGAGAGACGACGGGAAAAGAGCGATACCGTGAGTTCCAGGCGGAGGAGGTCCTCGACGTACTAAACAAATCTGTGAGCGAAATACCGTCACCGGGAGAACTCATCTCTGAAACGAATTCCGAGACCAGTTCGTGAAACGTACTCTGTGTTCCCTACGAAGCGCTTGCGTGGAAATATCCGGTCTTGTATCCAGTAGTAGAAGGACTATTATTCTCGAAAGAGTTCTTCGTCGAACTGGATTTCTCCCATAGCAACGTACGCATCGTAATTCTCCTTCTCGTCTTCCCGCATTAATTTCCGCGCTAATTGTCCCATTGTTACTGAGATACTCCTAACAGGATTGTCAACTTAGGCTTTGTCATCAGCAGCAAAACGGGATTTGAGACTATTTACGCAGTTTGAACCGGCGAATCACAGCGAACTAGGCGGGCGACTCGTCGCCGCCCTCGTCCTCGAGCCCACCGACGTCCACGTCGGACTCGGCACCGAGATCGATCTCGCCACCGGCCGCGGGCCCGGACTCGAGCACCACCGTCTCGCCGGCGGTCATCGAGTCGCCTTTCGCCACCGAAATATCCTCGAGGTCGACCTCCGGCGGAAAGAGCACGTCGACCCGACTCCCGAACGCGATGTGGCCGAGCCGCTCGCCGCGCTCGACCCCGTCGCCGCGTTCGACGTAGGGGAAGATCCGGCGGGCGAAGGCGCCGGCGATCAGCGTCACTTCGGCGTCGCTGTGCGGCTCGTCGGGCTTCGAGTGTGGATCCTCGGCGTCCGCGCTACTCGAGTCGCCCTCCCCGTTCTCGGACGCGGGGAGGTTCGACGACTCGGTCTCACAGCGAACGTGGACCCGTTCGTTCCGATCGGACTCCTTCGAGAACGCCGGCCGATTGGCGCCCGAGACGTGCTCGACGTCGGTCACCGACGCGTCGAACGGCGAGCGGACGACGTGGACGTGCCAGACGTTCATGAAGACGCCGAGTCGGACCCGGTCGCCCTCCTCGCGGAGGACGGAAACGGTCCCGTCGGCCGGCGAGACGACGCCCGTCGGCGGCGGGGTGCGGTCGGGATCGCGGAAGAACGCGAGCGTGCCGGCCCCCACCGCGAGGGCGATGAGGCTCACCGTCGCGCTAAAGAGCAACGCGAACGGCGCAGCGAGCAGGGCCGGAATCGCGTACTTCCAGGCCCCGGGAGCGAAGTTCATACCGACATACACGAGATCGATTCGTATGGCCGTTACGGTGTCAGCGGCGGCCGCTCGCCGGTTCCGAGCGCCGATCGCCGATAGCGACTACCGGTCGATCGCCGAGAACCAATCGCCGACGGCCGACCGCCGACCTACGCGTCCGCGTCGGCTCGAGGCAGCGTAAACGAGAACGTCGCCCCCTCGCCGGGTTCGGAGTCGACCCAGATCTCGCCGCCGTGGCGCTCGACGATGCGCCGACAGAGCGCCAGCCCGATGCCGGTGCCGTCGTACTCCTCGCGGCTGTGCAGCCGCTGGAACACCTGAAAGATCCGGTCGGCGTCCGCGGGATCGATCCCGATCCCGTCGTCTTCGACCGAGACCCGCCACCTTCGGCCACACCGTTCGGCCGCGAGGTGCACCCGCGGCGGCTCGTCCCCCGAGTACTCGATCGCGTTCGACAGCAGGTTCTGCAGTAACTGCCGGAGCTGCGTGGGATCGCCGCGGACGGTCGGCAGCGACTCGGCGGTGATCTCCGCGTCGGACTCCTCGAGCATCATCTGCAGGTCCGTCAGGACGTCCTCGAGGACGGTCTCGAGATCGACGGGCTCGAACGGTTCCCCCTGCGTGTCGATCCGGGAGTACTCGAGCAACCCGTCGATCATCTCGCGCATGCGCTCGGCGCCGTCGACCGCGAACTCGATGAACTCCATCGCGTCGTCGTCGAGCTCGTCGGCGTACCGACTCTCGACCAATCCCAGATAGCTCGAGACCATCCGCAGCGGTTCCTGCAGGTCGTGACTGGCCGCGTAGGCGAACTGCTCGAGCCGTTCGTTCGAGGCCTCGAGCTCGTCGACCGTCTCGCTCAGTTGGCGTTCGTACGCCTGGCGTTCGAGCGCGGTCGCGATGATCGTCGCGGCGCTCTCGAGGAAGTCGACGTCGTGGTCGGCGAACTCCCCGTTCCGGCCGTCGTAGGCGACGAGGACCCCCCACGGGTCGGTGATCGGGCCGATCGTCACGCCGAGCCCGCTGTGGATCCCCTCGTCGGACAGGTGGGGCGCGTCGATCCGGTCGTCGGTCGCGACGTCCTCGACGACGATCGGTTCGTCCGACGCGAGCGTGGCGCCGGCCAGCGACTCGGTCGACGCCGATCGCTCGCACTCGCGTTCGAGCAGGGCCTCGTCGCAGTCGGTGGTCGCGCGAACCCGAAAGGCGTCGCCGTCGGAGCCGGCCGCCCGGATGCCGACGTCGGTCGTCGGAGCGCCCGATCCGACCGTCCCGGGGGCGGTTCCGATGCTGTCGTACTCGAAGGCGACGCAGCAGTCGACCTCGAGGGCCGCGCTGGCCAGTTCGGTGGCCTTCTCGAGGAGGTCGTCGGCGTCGCCCTCCTCGAGCGCGTGGCGGCCGAGGTAGGCGATCGACTCGAGCTGGGCGACCTTGGCCTTGAGCGTCCGTTCGGCCTCCTTTCGCGGCGAGATGTCCCGGAAGAGCCCGACGAAGTAGCGGTCGCCGTCGTAGGTGAAGTCGTTGAGCGAGACGCCCAGCGGGACCTCGTGGCCCGACTTGTGCTGTCCGGGCAGCTCCACGTAGGTCCAGTTCAAGTTCCGCTCGCCGGTCTCGAGGTAGTTCTGCAGGGCGTCGAGGTGGGCCTGTCGCAGCCGCGGCGGGATGATGTTGACCTTGCTCGAGCCGACGAGTTCGTCCGGGTCGTGGCCGAGAATCCGTTCGACGGCGGGGTTGGCGTACTGGATGTCGCTGTTCGTATCGAGGACGATGATACCGTCGGGGAGCGCGTTGGCCAGCGCTTCGAACGTCCGACCGTAGGCGAGTCCGGACTCGGTGTCCGCCGCCGCCGACGGCGTCTCGGTCTCGGGGCTCCGTTGGGTGACGATGCCGACGATCTCCGATTCTCGGTCGGCACCGTCTCCCGGCGATCGTCGCTGGAGATGAACGGTACAGGGAACGACCTCCGTCGTCGTTCGGATCGACGCTGTCGTCGATACCGGCGACGGGTCTCCCTCGTCGAGGGTCGCAATGAGCGACTCCAGAGACGTTTTGTCGTCCAGCAGCGCGTCGAACGACCGGTCTCGAAGTTCGGTCCGCGTATAACCCGTCAGTCGAATGAAAGCGCCGTTGACACCGGTGATCGTTCCGGCCGCGGTCGCTTGGAAGTAGGCGACACCGGCCGCCTCGAGCAGTCCGTCCGTCTTGAGGGCGGGTGAATCGGTAGCGTCTCCGTCCTCACCGGACGACGGAGCACTTGGCGAGCCGGATTCCATCATCGTGAATTCGGTTGTGATACAGATAAGGACTGTGGAACGACCGATGTGAGGCGCGCGTTGGCTCGATCGGCCGCAACCGGATTTTCAGGTCGAACGGTGATCGTCTCGAGCGCGTAAGCGGAACGTCCGTGATCGGTGAGCGGTATAGTCTGTGACGCCTCTCGTCGGCCGTTCTCAGCTTCTCAGCTCGCTCGATCTCCGCTCGAATCTGCTTCATCACATCTCGTGTCCGGAGACTCGGGTTCGTCTCGATAACTGAATCGTGAAAGTCACGTGCAGTCGCTATGACTTCCTTGACCTATGCTTCTTTTAATACAGGTCGGGAAGTGCGGACACTACTTCTACATCGATCACTTCAGCGCTGTACGACGGTTTCATTCGTCCATCTCGCCGAGCAGTTACGATGAAGTCGTTATCTCCAACGACCACGGTGACGGTAGTAAACCGTGCTGTGCTTGATCAGGTGAGACGGTCCCGAATATAGCCCTCGATATTCTCGAGGTCGTCGAGACGCTCGAGTTTCGTCAGCAGTTGCGTCATCTCCTGCATTCCCTCGTCATCGACGCCCTGCTGCTGAGCGATCCGGCCGAGACTGATGAGCAACTCGACTTTGTTTACGTCGCTGCCGAGGGCGTCGACCGTCGTGACGACTGTTTCGCCGTCGGGATCCTCGAGTCGGACGAACGCCGGCGGAACAGCCTCGTGAAGAAGCGCCGAGACCATCAGCTCGTCCGCAGCCGCGTCGGCGGGGATATCCTCGAGCATCGCCATCATGACGGCCATGTCATCGCCAGGATCATCATCGACGACATTCCGGACGAACGTACCGTCCTCAAGCCGTCGAAGGTTGCGCTCTTCGTCGACGCGAATGTGGACTACCTCGAGGTCCTCGTTGCGGAACTCGGGTGCGATCTTGTCTCGAGGAACGCAGAGGTCGGTGCCGATGTCGCCCGCCTCGAGGGCAGCGAACGGATCTGCGAGCCCACGGCGCTCGTTCGGTGCTGAGTCATCGCTATCGTTGAAGGCAGCATCGTCGAGGTACGGGGCTTCTGTCGGTGGCCGCCAGCCGCCCTCGAGCCACGGCGTGTCGGACTCGATCACGACGGTGTTGCCGTCCTCGAGCGACGCGGTGTACCACGGCGGCGACTCGAACATGGCCGCGACGCCGCCCAACTCGTCGAGGACTTCCCGAGAGTACACGCCCATCCGGGGGAGTTCCTCGACGGCCTCGGCAATCGGCCGACGCTCCGGGACTGCACGTCTCCCCATCGGATTGAACAGCGGCGCGTAGTCGACATCGAGGGTCACGGCGAGCCGACAGAGGAGTTCGAAGATGCCGTCCATCTTCGCTCGGTAGTCCGCCTCGTCGGCTGCGTTCGCCGGATAGATGTGCTGCCCACAGCCGATGCTGAGCACCGGTTCGCTCGGCGGGCGATCGGCATCCAGATTGAACGCGAAGTTGAACCACCACCGATCGTAGTAGCCGTCGAACTCGAGGTATTGATTCTCGATCCCGCTCTCGACTTGTTCGCTGTCCGCATCGATCTCGAACCCTGCTTGCGTACTGCTCGCAAGGGCGTCGTCGACGACCCCATCACGTGATCGAGACGTGTAGAACGCCATGACTGCAGTTCCTTCGGCCATAGCTAGTTCCCTAGTTCTTCGTAGGTCGTGACTTTAATCGTGGCGTCCGAATCGAGTCCGTTCGAATCGAGGTTCTGCCTGACGTTTTGGGGAATATCGTTCAGCAGTTCGCTGTGTGAGTCTTTGAAGCCCTGTGTCGTCACGACAACGAGTGTGTCCTCTCCTGCACCCGCTTGAGCAGTTAGCTTGTCCTCCAGATCGGTTATCTCTTGTTTCGCAGTGAAGTCATTGTACTTTTCGTGGTCGAGATTCTTCGATTCTATCGCTGGCGAATCGAACGTTTCGCCATCGATCGTGACTTCGGATGTGGCTTTCACGTCAATTTCGGAGCTATCCTTCCGAAGAACATCCGGGACGTCGCTTTCGGGGATGTTCTGCTGCATTTCGACGTTACTCGGTTCGAGGTTGTTGTCTCCCCGAACCAGACGATCGGTGATATCCGTTTCGCCGGCGATCTGTCTGTATCCCTTTCGGTTACCCTGAACGTTGCGCATCGTTCGTTTGACCCCCTCGACGCCGTCATCATCTAGATCGTTGAGTTTGCCCTGAACCTCTCCAGGTCGGTTCGCGCCGGGGCCGGAGGTCACTTCGTCAGCGTCATCGTACGCCTTGAGGAGTTTCTTTGCTTCTCTCTCGCTCAGTCCGTCCGGTTCGTCGGTATACTGATAGACCGAGCGGATCGTACCCTGGCACGGACTATTGCAGACGTCGGCGTTGAGCAGCTCAGTTCCATCTTCGCTTTCTCTGATTACTCCGTTCGCGAACCCTCGCTCGTCGGAATCGAGGTCACCGTAGCGTCCAAGTGCGCTCGAGAGTTCGTCGACATCAGCTTCGCCGCTTTGCTGTGCCCTCACGAAGTGGCGGTGAACGGCGGGGTCGTCGATCTCCAAGAGCGTGTCGGCAGCACTCTGATCGACAGCAGCGAGGTCGTCAAACGCCTGACGGCCATCGGTACCAGTATGAGACAGGAATCGGCCGAGCTGCCCCTGTCTAGTTTCCGGCAATGCATCCACATCGGCATCCATTCCGCGCTGGAGCCGCCACAGCCGATAGACCTGTCCGGCGGTCTCACCCTGACTCAGCAGCGGTTCCGCGGCGTCGTCAGTCGCCAGCAGCAGGCGTGCGGTCGCTCGAGCTTTGGCGGCATCGGTCGCGCCGTCGATCCGTGAGAGCGCGCGAAGGGCGCGACTATCCGAGAGCCGATCCGCGATATCGCCGACGCGATCAGTGCTCTTGATCGCGTTTTTCGCTCCGGAGGAGCCACCGCTGACGACGAGCTTCGAGAGGAAGCCGAGCGCGTATCCCTCGTACCAGTTCTCCTCGAAGAGTTCGTAGTTCGTCGTGCCCTTGTCGTACGGATTGTTCTGCTCCTGTTTCTGCTCGAACTGCTGAATGTAGCTGTCGATCAGCGTGTCGATCACGGCGGGATCGGCCTCGGCGACGAGCTCGAGCATAGCCCGCATGCCGTCGATGTACGCGCCGGGATCGTGTAGGAGCTGTTCGGCGTCCCGGAAGACGACGCCGATGCTCGCGGAGAACCCGGAGACGGTACCGACCTTTCGAGCGACCTCTCTGTCGGCGAGGTCCCACCCGGTCGGGAGTTCGCCGGCCATGTAACCGTAGAAGTTCGATCGCTGCACGGCGACGACTTGCTGTCGATTGCCGTTGGTATCAGAGGCGCGCAGGGACACGCTCGTTCCGAGCGTCACGTCGCCGAAGGCACCCGCAACATCCCCGACGTTGGAGATCTTATCGGTGTATTCGAACCGATGAGTCAGTTCGACGCCGGAGACGTCGGAGAACCGTTTTTCGACGGACCCTTCCTTTATGAACGCGGCTCCGTCGACGCTCGCGTCATCTTCGATGGATGCGTGCGCCCAGTACGTGGCGTCGAGACTCATCTCCGGAACACGCCAGCCGCTATCGTGGACCTCTATTTCCGGTGGGTGGACATCGTACAACGTCGGATCGTTCCGACCGTTCGTATCTTCGTCATCCCAGATTCCGTCGCCGTCCGTGTCACCGTCTTCGGGATCGGTCGCTAACTCCCTCTCACGACCGTCGTTGAGGTCGTCGTAATCCGAATTTCGGTCCCACGGATCGGATGTCGACTGCCCAGTGTCGTAGGCATCTTCGAAGGTTTCCGCCGTCGCCTCTCCGGTCTCGAGGACCGATTTCGTCGTCTCGCGACTCGTCGTTCGGGCGTACGTCACCGGCTCCCGAAGCTCCGTGTAGTCGTCGACGCCGTCGCCGTCGGTGTGAACGCGAGTCGGATCGCTCACCGGATCGATATAGATCGATCCGGAGAGTTCGCTGAGATCGTACCCGGCTCTGGAAAGCGTTCCGACGATCGCCCGATACTGCGGATCCGGACCCGGTGGACCGGACCCGTCGAAGTTCCGTTCTCGTAGTTCCTCCGCGGTGATCGCCTCGCCGAGTTCAGTGCCGTCCTCGAGTCCGTCACCGTCCGTGTCGGCGCTGTACAGGTCAGTCTCGAGCATGCCGACGTTCGAGGTAACCACGCCACGCCGCTCGGCGGTGTCGGGAATACCGTCGCCGTCGGTATCCTGGGCCCCTATATCGTCGGCGACCCGGGAGAAGACGTTCGGCAGATCGCTCGGATTGTCGACGTGCGTATAGTTCCCGTCGGTAATCCGAGCGATGTCCTGGAGTTTGTTCCCGTTTGCGCTACCGAAGCCGATCGTATAGATTGTCGTATTCCGTTCGGCTGCCGTACGCGCCTCGGCGCGACCGCCACTGCCTTGGCCGTCGGTCAGTAGAATCGCGAACTGCGCTCGGGAATCGTTGCTTGCTTCCTCGAAGTGCTCGTTCGCCTCCCGGACGCCGTCACCGATGTCAGTGCCGCCGCTGGCGTCGAGGTTGTCGATTGTGAGGTTGACTTGCCCGAAGTCAGTCGTCAGCTCTTGAGCCACGTAGGCGTCGTTGTCGAAGTCGACCACACCTGCCCGGTCGTCCTCGACTAACGCACCGACAAATTCCTTGGCGGCCTGCTTGCGGAATTCCTCTGGATCATTCCAGCTCATCGAGCCCGACGTATCGATGATCATGGTCACGTCGACCGGCTGGATCTCCCCCTCGTCAGCCCCGTTTTCGGGGCGGTCCGCCACGAAGTTCGACGCCCAGTTGCGCACGTCGAAGACGACGAACCGCGAGAAGTGTTCGGTCTCTCCGGTGACCGTGTTCGACTCCTGATCAACTGTCGTGTTCAGCGGCTCGAACACCCGCAACGATTCGTTATAGCGGAAGATGACGAGATCCGACTCGTTCGTCTCCCCGAGCTGCGAGTCGTCGTACGAGAACGTGACGTCGGCCGACTCGAACGACTGCTCGGATTCGAGATTGACGAAGGACGTGACCCGTGCCGATTCGATCGACTCGCTTTCGAATCGCTCCTGTGATCCGTTTTCGATCGTGACGCCGCTGGCGATCTCACCGTTACCCGACAGCGAGACGTTGACGCCGAGCGATTCGTTTGACGTCTGTGTCGTGTACGTGGCGTTGCCGTCCAGGACTCCGTCGCCGTCGGAGTCTGCGACCAGCGGATCTGTTCCGAGGGTGACCTCCTCGCCGTCGAGGAGACCGTCGTCGTCCGTATCGGGATCGCTCGAGTTCGTGCCGACCTCGAGTTCGCGGCTGTCGTCGAGATCGTCGCGGTCTTCGTCAGCCTGCGTTGGCGTCGTTCCGGCCTCGTACTCCTCGAGCGTCGTCAGGCTGTCGTTATCGACGTCCCACTCGTCGTCGGTAACGCCGTCACCGTTCGTGTCGGCTCGCGTCTGGTCGAGTTTCGTGTACTCGATTTCGTAGCGGTCCGGAAGGCCGTCGTCGTCAGTATCGTCGCTGAACGGGTCGGTCCCGAATAGGCCTTCGTGGTAGGTCGTGACAGAATCGCCGTCGAAGTCCTCGAGCCCGTCGAGCGTACCGTTATCGTTCTCGTCGACGGCGGTCTTCGAGGAATCGCTGTCCGGGTCTAACGGATCCGTCCCGGCCGTCTCGAGCTCGTACGTGTCCGGAAGCGCGTCGCCGTCCAACAGAAGTTCGTCGGTGGTCGGCGACGTGTCCGGAGACGATGAGCGACCGTTCGCGTGTTTCGGCGGCCCGCGGCCGCGCTTTTCGTTCGTGTTATCTGCGAGCGTCGCCCGAATGCGCTGTTCTCGATCTTTGAGCGTGACGTTCGTCGTGAACGTCACGTTCGACGCCGGCACGGTACTGGTACTCGGCTGGACTTCGACCGAAGAACCTCCTCCCTCGACGGTCACCGTCACGGTCTCGAGTTCGTTCGGCCGGACCGACTCGATCGTACCGCTGATGGTGCGGTTCGTCGATTCCGATCCGTTCCGGACGGGATCGTTACGGGTCGTGATGCGCACCCGCGGCGTTGTTTGCCGCTCGATTTTGTCCAGCGCTTGCTGGCTCTGTCGCCACGCGGTCATGAACTGCCGGATCGCACGTGCGCGGTCCTTGGCCGTTCGTTTGACGCTTCCGTCGCGCTCGAGCGCCGTCTCACCTCGTTCGTAGGCGCGTTCGGCGTTCCGAAGGTGGCTCTCGATCGCGTTCCGGTGACCGGGATCGTCGAGGTCGTCGTCGAATCGATCGAGGGCGCGTCGCGCGTCCGTGATCGAGACGTTGGCCGTTCGCGCGTTCGCCTTCGCGAGCAGCCACGTCGTCTCGTTGACCCGCGCTGGATCAGCGTCCGCAAGCGCCGCTAGGTGCGAGGCGGCGGCGGCATCACCTTCGAACGCAGCCGGACTCTCGACGCGGTCTCTATCGACATAGACGTCCAGCGTCTCGTTGATCCGCTCGCCGGCCTGGTTCTTCCGCCGTTCGTCGGCGCGATCAGCGGGTTGCAGCGTCACCAATTCGGCGACCGCTGCGTACTTCAGTTCGAGCGCAGTGGGCTCACTCTCGCCTTCGGAAAACGATTGATACGCGGGATTCGCCCCCTCGGTATCGGCGGTCGGTCCGAACGTATTATTCCCCGGAGCAGCCACGACTGGCCCGATAGAACCGGTGATCAATAAAATCGAGAACACTACGCACAATATCTTTTGAACGGGTTCGTTCATATTGGCCGTACTATCTCGTATACTAATAATTCACTGAAGGCTACAATATCTGCATCTGATCAGTGTAGAGCGACTAGCGTCGGAATCGGTCGTGTTCCGTCCGGCGAATCGGCGACTCGAGGAAATCCTCGACAGCCGTTCTGTTTCTCTTACAGACATTCATTACAAGCAGGGAGAACCGTCGTAATAGAGACGGAATAGACGGAGTAACCGAAGCTGCAAGAGCCGTCGCTCTACCGACTACTCCGTCACGGCCGCGGGCTAGAAAATCCGGCGCCAACGGACCCATCGATCTATCGGCGTCGGTGACCAGTTTTGTCTCCTCTCGGCCACCACCGATCGGCGTCCGCAGACGATCAGTCCCAGAACGACTGGGTGCGCGCGTACTCGCGTTCCTTCGAGAGGATGTCGCGGTAGAACTCGTCCTCGTCCTCTCGGAGCTTGTTGATGATCTGGGCGGCGTTGTGCGGGCCGACGCCGCGGGCCGCCATCGCGATGACGGCCTGCTTCCCGTGGCTCTGGACGAGACTCGCGCTCCGATAGGCGCGCTCGGTCATCTTCTCCTGCTCCTCGTCCTTCTCGGCGGCACGGACCGCGTCGACGACCTCGTCGGCCCACGGGTTCAGCGCCGCGATCCGGGTCGAGCCGCAGTTCCCGCACTCGGGCTGGTCGGCCACGCGACGGACCTTCGTCTTCACCTTCCACTCCTTGCAGTGGGTACACAGCAGGATGATCCGGTCGTTCTGCAGGCGCTCGCGGACCGTGTTGATGACGCTCGCGTCGGCGTTCTCGGGCGCCAGTAGCTCCTTCCCGCCCGACGACCGACCGCCCTGGCCGACCGGCGTCCGACCGCGGTAGGTCACTAACTCGATCTCGCCCGACTGGATCCCCTCGAGGACCGCGCTCGCCCGCTCGACGTCCAGGTCCTCGTGGAACACCTCGCGGATCGACTCCTGGTACATCGGCGTGTCCTCCAGGGCCGCGAGCAGTCGCTCGTTCGAGAGGCGGCCGGAACCGTTGCTCTGCCAGCGCTTGAGCGCGCCGAACTTCGCCGAGACCTGCGCGAGCCGGAAGGCCAGCGCGTCGGAGTTCTTCAGCCCCAGTTCGACGATCGCCTCGACGTGACCGGGGTCGGTCTCCTCGAGCACCGCCACGATGTCGCTGGTCGCGATCGAGTTCGGCACCTCGAGTTCGATGCGGTAGGGGTCGGTCTCCAGCCCCACCGAGGAGCCGGCCCGCTGGCCGAGCAGCGAGGAGAGCACGCGACCGAGCGTCTCGTTGGCCGTGTGCCCGAAGGGCGCGTTCAGGACGACGGTCCGCCCCTGTCGCTCGAGGACGAGCCGATCCGCCGTCGGCATCGGCGCCTCGCTCTCGACCTGGTCCTCGAGCTGCCCGCAGGCCTCGGTCAGCGTGTACTCGTCGCCCGGATACCGGCCCGCCAGCTCGCGGCCGACCGCGGCGGCGTCCGCCCCCGCCGAGAGCTGCGGTTCCGCAACAGCTCGAATCTCCCCCACTTCGCCCGCCACCGCAGCGGGGACGGGAATCTCCTGGCCGATCCACGACGGTACTTCGCCGGCGGGGTCCTCGATCGGACTCACCTTCACGCGGGCCTCCTCGTCGTCGATCTCGGCGATGCGCCACATCTCGCCGCGCTGGATGAACACCTCCCCCGGCTGGGCGAAGTTGACCACGAACCGCTCGTCTAAGGTCCCGATCTGCTGGCTCGAGGCGATGTCGTGGACCTCGTAGGTCTCCTCGTCGGGGATCATCGAGAGGTTCGAGTAGACGTACTGCCAGGTGCCGCCGGTCGTCTCGAGGCGGTCCTCGCCCTCGTCGAACCAGACGATCCGATTGCGGTGCAGCTCCGAGGCGACCTCGCGGAACGTCTCCTCGGGAACGTCGCGGAACGGGTACGCGCGCGTGATCGTCTCGTAGGCCTCCCGAAAGCGGGTATCGCCGCGGCTCTGGACGATCCCCGGAATCTGATTCGCCACGACGTCCAGACTGCCCTCGTGGATCGCGGCCGGTTCGACCTCGCCGTCGCGGGCGCGGCGAGCGATCGCCAGCGCCTCGAAGGTGTCGTCCGGCCGAGTCGTCACGATGGTCCCGCTCGAGACCTCGTCCTGCCGGTGGCCGGCCCGCCCGATCCGCTGGAGCAGCCGCGTCACCTGCCGCGGGCTCTTGTACTGGACGACGTGGTCGACCCGGCCGACGTCGATCCCCAGTTCCATCGAGGAGGTACAGAGCAGGCCGTCCAACGCCCCCGCTTTGAACCGGTCCTCGACCTCGATGCGGGCCTCCTTCGAGAGCGAGCCGTGGTGGACCCCGATCGGGAGGTCGAGTTCGTTGAACCGCGAGCCCAGCGCCTCCGCCGTCTGTCGCGTGTTAACAAAGATCAACGTCGACTCGTTCTCGGCGACGAGGTCCCGAATCAGCCGGACGTGGCTGGCCGTGTCCGGTTCGGTCATCAGTTCGCCGGCGAGCCGCTCGTCCGCCTCGGTGATCTCCGGCTGTCGGACGCTCACCTCGACGTTGCTCCCGACGTCGATCTCTCGGATCTCGCAGGGCCGGCCGCCGGTCAGGAACTGGCCGACCTCCTCCGGATCGCCGACGGTGGCCGACAGCCCGATCCGCTGCATGTCGCCCGCGAGATCGTGCAGCCGCTCGAGGCCGATCGCCAGCTGCGCCCCCCGCTTGGAGGCCGCGAGCTCGTGGACCTCGTCGATCACGACGTGGGTGACGTCCTGCAACGCCTCGCGCAGTCGCTCGCCGGTCAGCATCGCCTGGACGGTCTCCGGCGTCGTGATCAGGACGTCCGGCGGATCCTCGGCCTGCTTCCCCCGCTGGTACTGGGTCGTGTCGCCGTGGCGGACGTCCACCTCGAGATCTAAGTACTCGCCCCACCACTCGAGGCGGTCGCGCATGTCGCGGTTCAGCGCCCGCAGCGGGGTGATGTAGAGCGCGCCGAACCCCTCGGGCGGTCCATCGTCAGCGACCAAATGGTCGAAAACGGGCAACATCGCCGTCTCGGTCTTCCCGCTCCCGGTCGGCGCGATCACGAGCGTGTGCTCGCCGGCCGACAGCGGCGGAATCGCCAGTCGCTGCGGTGCCGTCGGCGTCGAGAAACCGCGTTCGGACAGCGCCCCGCGAACGGTCGATCCGAGGTGCGTAAACGCCGCGACGTCGCCCTCACTCATCACTGCGCGCTAGGGGCGAGAACCGGATAAGCACCACGTTCCCGGAAGGACCGGCGGGCGTACCGGACTGCGCTCGGTCCGAAGAGCGGAGCGTGGCATGGGAACTCGAGCGCGTCGAAGATTCGAGTGCGTCCTGCGGTACCGAAACTCGATCGAGAGGGCGACGCGCGCTGTGCCGTGCGCTCCGACACGCCGCGCGAGCAGGGCTATTCCTCGTCCTCGTCGCCGGCCGACTCGTCGGCTTCCGACTCCTCGTCGACGTCTACGTCGTCGACCAGGTCCTCGACGTCCTCGTCGACCGCCATCTCGCCCGGTTCGGCCGGTTTGTCCTGAATCTCCTCGCTGGTCCCCGAGGAGACCTTCGTGGGCGAGGGCTCGTCGGCGAGGTCGGCGTTGACGTCCTCCTCGTCGATCGATTCGGCGTCACCGACGTCGTCGGAATCGGTACCCGCGTCGCTGCCGGCGCGCTCGGACTCCGCGGCGGAACTCGAGGCGTCGCTCTCGTCGCCAGCCCCGCTCGGTTCGGACTCGCCGCCGCCGATCGGGATCGACTGCGATT
The DNA here is from genome assembly GCF_037914945.1 of Haloterrigena sp. KLK7. Taxonomy (NCBI): domain Archaea; kingdom Methanobacteriati; phylum Methanobacteriota; class Halobacteria; order Halobacteriales; family Natrialbaceae; genus Haloterrigena; species Haloterrigena salinisoli. Next base: position 121,782 of record NZ_CP149790.1, on the reverse strand, counting down.
CGGTCGGAACGGCCGCCGCGAGTCGCTCCTCGAGTTCGTCGGGAACGGTCGCCGCGGTCCGATCGCGAACCGTCTCGAGCGACGCGTCGGCGCCCTCGCCGTCGCCCGACGAGCGAAGTCGCGAGAGGACGTACGCGCCGGCGGCGGCCCCGCCGGCGACGAGCAGGAACGTTCGAACGGGCGACCTGCTCGAGGCGGGTTCGGTCGCGTCGGCTGGCGATTCACGCGTCGATTGGTCGGCCTCGCCGGCGGCAGATCGAAAGCGCATCGGACGGCGTACGAACTCGATCCCGAAGTCGGTTCGGCCCGCGGACGCAAGTGGATGTGGAATCTCCGGTCAGCCGTATCGCCCGTCTCGGCGGCCGTATCGGCGCGGAAATCACCGGCTACCAGTCGGTAGCCGACACGTATACGTTCCTAACCTTCCGGTACGCAATTCATATAAAAATCGGTGATTGTCGAAGCCAGGTCCGATGACACGGCCCCGTTTACACGCACCACGGCAGTCCCGCTCGAGGCCTCAAGCGGGCGACCCGTCGGCGGTCGAACGCACGGACGACGAACGAACGACCCCGAACCGCGCGGAGGGCGACGCATGATCCCGTCGCGAAGCGCCGTCGCCGCCGGACTGGTCGCGCTCCTGCTGGTCGGATCGCTCGGCGCGGCCGGGGTGACCGCTGCGGCGAGTTCCGCCGCCGCGACGGACGCGGGAGCGGCTCTCAGTCCCCCGGAAGACGACACGGAGCGCAACGTCTCGGAGGAGGCGTACGTCGAACCGGCCCCCGAGGAGGGCGATCTGTACTACGAGGCCAGCGACGGGAACTGGGTCAGCTACGTCAACCCGCGCGACGAGTACCGCTCGCCGTACCTCGGCGACGGCTCCGGGAAGATCGGCGTGACGCTGCTCAACGAGGCCGGCGAGCCGATCGTCGGCGAGACAGTCCCGAACACGACCGTCACGATCCCGACCGGCGAGACGACGTCGTGGCACTCTCAGGCCGACCCGCTGACCGTGCAGTTGCCGCTGACCGACCACTACGAACGGCCGCTCGACGCCGACCAATTCGGCACGACCGACGACCTCCCGCAGGGCGACGGCTACATGGATTCTCACACCATCGAGCTCCACGGCTTCTCCGAGGACGCGACGGTCGAGTACGGCGAGGCACAGGTCGAGGGCGAACACGCCGACAAGATCGAGGTCGTCGGCTACATCCAGCAGGCCCACGACACGTGGGAGACCGACATCGACCCGCTCGAAGCCGCCGAGCCCTACGAGGAGGCCGGAGGCGGCTGGACCTACCGGCCGAACGCCTCGCACGGCCAGGTCATCGTCGTCCTCCAGCTCGATAGCGACGTGACGGGCGCCGACGATAAGACGAACACGAGTGAACCCGCCGGCGAATCGAACGGGAACGCGTCCGACGACGGGAACGAGAGCGACGATGGGAACGACACTGGCGACGGGACCGGCGCGACCGACGAGACCGAATCCGAGGCCGCGAACGAGTCGAGCGACGACGACAGTAACGACGAGATGCCCGGATTCGGCGTTCCCGCCGTAGTCGTCGCAGGGATAGTCGCGACGCTCGTCGCCCTTCGGCGAACCGACTGACGGACGGTTCGTGACGTTTTCAGAAGGCGGGCGGCTTCGGTCGTCTCGAGCGATCTACCCGGACGACTCCGGTGGATTCCCGCTCGTCGTGATAAAATCGGCCGCTGGTAACCAGTGCGACTTTGGCGGTTCGATTCGGAGAGACGACCATGACAGCCGCGAACGGCTCGGACGAGCCGCAGGTACCGATCGTCTGCCCCGAGTGCGAGACGACCTCCCGCGTGTCGCTACCGGACGTCGCCGACGCGGTCGAGCGACACAACGCACAGCTCCACGACGGGGAGGACGTGGCGACCGTCGATCCCGACATCGCCGAGCGCATCGCCGATCTGGCCGCCGACGATCTCGGATTGCTCGAGGAATCGTCGTCGTTCTAGCCCTACCGCCGGAAAACGCTCCGTAGGCGCTCGAGCAGGGAGTCCGACCGTGACGACGTGGACGAGTCGTCCCGTTTCGTCACGATCCCGTCTTCGTCGGGCGAGTCGTCCAATCGAACGTCGGGTCGTTTGGAATCCATCCCTTCTACGTACGCGGCCGAGCGCAACGACGGCTCGCCCTGCGTGTGAATGGGGGCGTCGGTGACGCGAACGCTGAGGGTCACGTCGAACGTTACCACGGCACGCCAGGCAACGAAATGACGTCGAGAACGACGACGGCGAGGTACAACTGACCGACTCCGGCGACGATCATGACGACGCCCGCGAGCCGCTCGAGGAGCCTGCTGTGGGCGGCCAGTCGACCGGCGCCTGCGACCAGTCCCATTCCCGTCGCGACGGTCAGCGAGACCATCAACACGACCACGCTTCCGATGTAGGTGCCGACGACGAGTGCCGCCTCGAACGGCGGGAGCGAGAGCGCCTGTGCGAGAACGGCGATAAACAGCGGTGCGACACAGCCGGCCGACGCCAGCGCATAGCCGGCCCCAAAGATGCCGAACCCGGTGACACTCGAGCGGCGTTTCGGCAGTGCGATCGACAGCGAGGGAGCCCGACCGGCAACGACCAGCAGCCCGAACACGACGAGGACCGCACCGACGAACGGTTCGAACAGCACGATGTTCGACAGTCTCGAATGACCCACCCAGTAGGCGGCCACGAGCAGGACGCCGAAGGTCGCGAGGACGCCAACTCCGGCGACGAGACCGCGACTGATCGCACTCGAGAGCGAAACCTCGTCGCCGTCGGTCTGACTCGCGTAGAAGCCGACGTAGCCGGGCAAGAGCGGGTACGCACACGGCGAGAAGAACGTCGCGATGCCAGCGGTCAACGCGAACGCGATCGGCAGTGAGCCGTCGATCATCCTGGGTTACCCATCACTGGCGTCGATCGCCTGTTCGATACCGGAGACGAGTTCGTCGGCGGTCTTGATACCCGAGTCGGAGTACCGAACGCGGCCCGAGGCATCGATCGCGACGGCGAAGGGATAAGCGCTGAGATCGTATCGGGTGGTCAGCTCCGCGGTCGGGTCGAGACCGAGTAACCAGTTTCCGTCGTGCTCTTCCCACCAATCGACCAATTTCTCGTCCGAGATCGACTCGCTCGTGACCGAGATGAACAGCACCTCGTCACCGACGCGATCGTTGGCCTCGACGAGCGCCGGCATCTGTTTGCTACAGGGTGCACACCACGTCCCGAAGAAATCGATAAACGTCGGCCGATCTGACGCCGGGATGCGAACCTCTCCCGCCTCGCTTCCCGGCGCTTCGACCGTCTCGATTGCGAGTGGTTCGACGTTCGCCGATTCCGATCCGTCGTCGTTTTCCGAATCAGTACCGGCGCGGTCACCGCGCGTTGGGAGGCCGTGCAGTGCGACCGCGCCACCGCCTCCGACGATACCCAGACTGGCGACGCCGGCGAGGACGTCCCGTCGGCGCATACTACGACGACACCACCGTTTCGACGTCGTCAATGACCGCTTCCGGGTCGATCGTCGCGCCATTCGGATAGGCCCGCTCGACGATCCCGTCCGCGTTGGCGAGCAGAATGAGATTGTAGTGGGGGAAAACGTACTCGAGCGAGTCGTACTCCTCTGCATCCTTCTTCTCGAGCGGGAGTCCGATCTGCTCGTTCATAATCTGTTTCGCTTCGTCGTAGGTTTCCGGTCTGAGGAAGTGCCAATTCTCGGCCTCGACGTCGACACCCTGTTGATCAGCGAACGTCCGAAGCCGGTCTTCGGTATCGCGCTCCGGATCGAACGTCATCTCGAGCAGCGCGATATCGTCGCTGTAGCCGTCGTTCGCGGCGACTTCCTGTGTGCGGCGGAGCCGCAGCGTCAGGGCCGGGCACATCCCGTCGGGGCAGTTCGTGTAGATGAACGTCATTAAAACGGCCCGTTCGCCCTCGAACTGCGTGGTCGAGACCGTCTCGTCGTTTAGCGGATCGGGGAGGGAGAGGTCCAGTAACTCGTCGCCGTAGCTCGGATGCGACGCCTCGCTGAGATCCGTCTCCGGCGGCTTGAGCACCGCTCCATCGGCGCGTTCCCGCTCGTCACCTTCGCCGCCATCGCCGCTCGAGAGCGAATCGAGACAGCCGGCGATCCCGACGGTACTAGCGACCCCGAATGAGCGAAGATACGTCCGCCGTTCCATACGAGAGACGTAGCAACGCTCGATCAAAGCTTCGTTGGTTCACTCACCGAATACGGGACGGGTAGTGACACCAATCGACTCCGCCGATCGTCGATCGACGCGCGGCAAATCGCGTACGCGTGAAAATGGCACTCTCACGGCACTCTCGGGATCGATGTGAATACACCGTATCCCTCCAATTCGAGGGGTGAACCAACAGGGGTTTTGTCGCTGCCGTCCCAAGACGCGGGCAATGAACCGTCGGGCCTTTCTCCGTGGTACGGCCGTCGCCGGTACCGCCGCCATCGCCGGCTGTCTCGAACGCCTGGGTTTCGAAGAGGAGTCGGCCTGGGACAACCCGCCGCTCGTAGAAGATCGTCCCGACGCCGTCTATCTGCCCGCGGGCAAGGAGGAGATGGGTCACTACGGTCGCGCGAGCGACGGCGAGTACGCCGTCGAACTCTCCTATACGATCCCGCACCGGTTCTGGACCGTCGCCGGGGACACCCAGCGGGTCGACGTGGACACCGACGACAGTATGCACCTGATGTTGACCGTCTGGGATGACCAGACGGACACCATCCTGCCGGTGAACACCGACCTCGAGCTCCGGCGCGACGACGGCTCGATCGTCGAACAGCTGACGCCGTGGGCCATGCTCTCCCAACGGATGGGGGCCCACTACGGCGACAACATCACGCTGCCCGAAGAGGGGACGTACACTGCCCGCGCGCGCGTTGGGCCGGTCACCACCGAGCGGACCGGCGCGTTCGCGGATCGGTTCGACGACGCGAGCGAGCTCGAGATCGAGTTCGAGTTCGAGCGCTCGGACATCCACGACCTCGAGTTCGAAATGGTCGACGAGGACCGTCGCGGCGCTCGCGAGGCCCACGCGTTGATGGACCCCAGCGGGCACGGTCACGGCGGCCACGACGGAGACGGGCCCGGACACGCGCCGACGTCCGACGGACCGCCGGTCGAGGACCTCCCCGGCGACCGTCTCGGCACCGAACGGAGCGCAGACGCGAAGATCACCGCGATCCGGACGACCGCCGACCGACTGTCCGGCGACGGCGACTATCTCGTCGTCTGCCTTCGGACGCCGTACAACGACGTGCGCCTTCCGTCCGCGACGCTGAACGCCACGGTCGAGCGCGGCGGAACGACCGTCCTCGAGGACGAGTCGCTCGCGGAAACGATCGATCCCGAACTCGGCCACCACTACGGCGTCCAGCTCGCGGGCCTCGAGAGCGGTGACGAGCTCACCGTCGCCGTCGACCGGCCGCCACAGGTGGCGCGCCACGACGGCTACGAAACGGCGTTTTTCGACTTCGAAGACGTGCGATACACCGTGTCGTGACGCGGTCGTTCGAGGGCCCTCTCGCGGTCGATCCCGAACCGTTCAATTCGCGTAAATTCGATCGTACAGTGGTGAAACGATTCAAACCCGACGCTGAGATGGCGTACGGTTAGTATAACTATGCGGAATTCCCACCAATCCCGGAGATATGTCCCAGTCAGACCAATCAGAGATGCGTATCGGTTGTCCCGAGTGCGAGGCAACGGTCAACGCATCCGTCCCCCCTGGTCCGGGAATCCACGACGAACGCACGACGAACCGTCTTCAGGGGCGGGAGACGACCTGTCGAAACTGCGGGCACGAGGTCGAACTCTACTACTACTGAACGCGATCGATCACCGCTCGGTCTCGACGCGAGGAGGGTGCGTGAACGGACGCGGATCCTCCCAAATCTCAGTCGCGAGAACTCCCGAGATCGACTCCCGTTCCCCCACACACCACGTTTCCGGTGAAATAGCACGGCGCTGAACGATCGCGGCTCGAGGAGGACGGAAACGGTATCGACACCGACCGAGAACGAACGCGACACCGAACGGCGCAGTGACACACCACGTTTCCGGTGAAGGCGGAGCGGAGAACGGGGGACGATACCGCACGGAGAGGGAATCGAAGAGAGGACGATAGCCGCTACGCGCCAGTACATATTAGTCATCACTTCGAAGACCGACCGCTGCGCTTCGGGGACCGACTGCTGCCCCGGCTTCGGAGGACGGATTCGCGATCTCGGAACGAACGGGAAACGCACCACTGACACACCACGTTTCCGGTGAACGATCGGGAACGCGGCGGATGAGTCGCCCGTCGGACCGAGTAGGGAAATCGCGACCGAGCGCTGGCGGTGTTCGATTCTCGAGACGGGCGATCGATCGAGCCGTGGAAGCTCGAATCGGCGCGAGCGAATCGGCTGTCCGGCTCGAGGGCGAGTATCGACCCGACTCGAGAACGGATATCGGTCGGTCCGACCGCGGCGACTACTGGCAGCGCGCGCACACCACGTTTCCGGTGAAACGGGATGAGAGGGGGAGGGGGCTGTGGGAACGAGGGCGAGAGCGAAGACACACACACCACGTTTCCGGTGAAAGCGGGTGCGAAGGTGGGGGTGGGGTGGGGTGGGGTGGGGGCGGGGGCCTCAGTGAGATGCCTCCAGCCGGATGAGGATTCTCCAGGAATAATCGTAGAAGGCTCCAAAGAAACCATATCTCGAAGTCCCCTTTCTACGTTCGCTGCTGAAAGAGCGTCTTTCTCCCTCCTTCTTTACTTCTTTATTGCTGCATCTGACTATCGTCCTTCCTCTAGACTATCTCACTGCTTGCACTAAATATAATACACTCCGGCCTAAAAAGTCCATTGAGTAGAAAACAGGAAGAGAATAGTCGACGTGAGTCGACACCGGCTCTTTCACCGGAAATTCTTTTATGTGGGCTCGTTTCCAACTCAGAGAACGACTCCTCAGCCTCGAGAAACTCCCCTCTGAGGATGACGAACGCTGTATGCTCGGTTTTGACCTCTGGAGACCTCAAGCGAGTCGTGATCGAGATCCAACGACCGGGCTCGAGGAGAGCTCACAGCGTCAGAACGGAGTGCTCACAGCATCGGAACGGGGTGAACTCGAGTCCCTTCTAATCAGGAACCGCTGTCGTTCCCGGTTAGCAGCCGTGATGGGGGCGATATTCCGATAGTGGCTGTCTTCGTCCTCTCCGTCGGTTCGACACCACACCGGGTTTCCGATGAATCCTAACCCCCGTTTCAACTGGAACCCGTCCCCCCGTTTTCCCCGTTTCACCGGAAACGTGGTGTGTGTGTCTTCCACCGCTGTTTCCGCTACCACTAATATTATATAATCGCTCGAGACCGTCTCTTCGTCCCGTAATTCGACGCTGTGACCGACGAACCGTCGCCGAGTCCAAACAATAAAGACGTTTCACCGGAAACGTGGTGTCTACGATTATGTCGAGTTCCGGCGACGACCTGTTTACCCGTGACGACCCTATCTTCGAGAACAAGGAGCTGCTCGAGATCAACCACCTCCCGGAGGAGGGGCGGATCGTCGGCCGGGACGACGAGATCGCCGACCTCGCCAACGCCGTCAATCCGGCGATCTTCGGGCAGAGCCCGAGCAATCTGCTCATCTACGGGAAGACGGGCACTGGAAAGTCCCTCTGTGCGAAGCACATCTCCGAACGGCTGGTCCGCGTCTCGACGGAGGAGGGGGTCACCGCGGAGTTCGCCTACGTCGACTGCGCCCAGGACAGCACGGAGACGCAGGCGGTTCAGACGATCGCCCACTCGCTGAACGATCCCGACCGGACGCAGATCAAGATCCCCGATAAGGGGCTCAGCACGTCGACGTACTACAAGCGCCTCTGGACCGTCCTCGACTCCCAGTACGAGGTCGTCCTCATCATCTTGGACGAGGTCGACAAACTCGACGACGACGACATCCTCATGCAACTCTCGCGCGCGGGCGAGGCCGGCAAACTCGAGTCGTGCAAGATCGGCGTCATCGGGATCAGTAACAAGATCAAGTACAAGGATCGGATGGACGAGCGGGTCAAGTCCAGCCTCTGCGAGCGGGAGTTCGTCTTCCCGCCGTACGACGCGAACCAGCTCCGGGACATCATGCAGGCCCGCAGCGACGCGTTCAAGGACGGCGTCCTCGAGCCCTCCGTTATCCCCCGGGCGGCAGCGCTGGCGGCCCGGGAACACGGGGACGCGCGGAAGGCGATCGACATCCTCCGCTACGCGGGCGAGATCGCCCAGTCGAACGGCAGCGAGACGGTCCGCGAGGAGTTCGTCGTGCAGGCGCGGGAACGAGCCGAGACCGACCGGTTCCGGGAACTCATCCGGGGCTCGACCCCGCATTCACGGTACGTTCTCCAAGCGCTCGCGGTCCTCTCGCTCAACACTCCCGACGAGGACGGCTTTCGGACGACCCGGATCTTCGACGTCTACGAGGAGATCTGTCGGCAGGAGGGGTCGGACACGCTCTCCTTGCGCCGCGTCCGCGACCTCCTGAAGGAACACGCCTTCCTCGACATCATCGAGCAGTCCCGCCAGAGCGGCGGCAGCGCCGAGGGGAGCTACACCGAACACCAGCTGCTCGAGGATCCGGACGTCGTTCGGAAGGTGCTCGTCGAAACCGACGACGCGTAGTCGTCGAGACGCCGGCAGAACGAAGTCTCGAGGCCTCGTGGGGCGGGTTCCACCGGAACTCCGGTGTCGGTTTCAGCGGAAGTGCGGCCGCTATTTCAACGGAAACACGGTGTCCCCGTTTCCGGCCGCACGCGTCGGTCGCCCGCCAGCGACCGGAGCTCCGAACCGCTCCGGTCACGATCGAACGTCGTCGCCGGTCTCCCATCCGCGCGGCGAGTCGTTCAGCCGTTCGACGCCGTCCTCGGTGACGACGACCAGATCCTCGATTCGGACGCCGAACTCCCCCTCGAGGTAGATCCCCGGTTCGACGGAGAAGACCATCCCGGGCTCGAGCTCGCGCTCGTCGTCCGCGACGATGTAGGGCGGTTCGTGGACCTCGAGGCCGACGCCGTGGCCGGTTCGGTGGACGAACGCGTCCCCGTAGCCGGCCTCCTCGATCACGTCTCGAGCTGCGCGATCGATCGACCCGGCGGTGACGCCGGGTTCGACGGCGTCGACCGCGGCCCGCTGGGCCTCGCGGACGGTCTCGTGGACCTGCTCGTACCGCTCGTATTCGGCGGCGGGCTCGCCGACGACGATCGTCCGCGTCTGATCGCCGGGATAGCGGCCCGTTCCGTCCTCGAGGTCGGCCTCGACGAACGCGCCGAAGTCCAGCACGATCGGATCGCCGCGCTCGATCTCCCGGTCGCCGCTGTGGTGGTGTGGCCGCGCGCCGTTCGGTCCCGACGCGACGATCGTTTCGAACGCGGGGTCGCCGCCGCCGTGCTCCGCGAGCAGCCGTTCGATCTCGTCGGCCAGTTCCGCTTCGGTCGTCCCGACCAGCTCGGTCCCGCGCGAACGGATCTCGAGTGAGACCCGATCCGCGATCGTTCCGGCTCGCCGGAGCGCCTCGAGTTCGACGTCGTCCTTCCGGATACGGAGTTGCTCGAGGACGCGGCTGGCGAGGTCGAACGTCGCCGCCGGCGCGCACTCCCGCAGATCCTGCGTGAACGTCGCCCACATGCGGTCGTCGACGAGGACCGTCGGTGAGCCGTCGTCCCCTGATGAGCTGCGACCGTCATCGACAGTCGCCAGCAGCTCTGCGAGGACCGCCTCGATCTCCTCGAGTGGATCGTCATCGTCGTCCCACAGCCGCACCGCCAGCGTCTCGATCGGCAGCGTCCGGAGCTGGGCGTCGTACATCGACGGCGCGACGACGACCGGATCGCCGATCTGCGGGACGAACAGCAACAGGTGCCGCTCCGACGGTGACTCCTCGAAGCCGGTCAGGTAGGTGAGGTTCGGGCCCGGAACGAGGACGGCCAGCGCGGCGTCGACGCGCTCGAGTCGGCGCTGACACGCCGCGATGCGGTGTTCGAACGGGGATCGCATACTCGAAAGTTCGGTCGGCCGGGGAAAGAACGTTCGGTCGGGAGGGGTGACTCCATCCCGTCTGTGACCTCATCCCGTCTGTGACCTCATCCCGTTTGTGGCCCCATCCGTCCGTGGCCCCATTTCGGCTGGGACGCGATATCGACCAGAACCGCGATGTCGATGTGAATAGCGATCGGCCCCGAACGGCCCGAAATCACGGTGTAGCGCCCGTCAACGGATACCGATAGGTAACAGCTCGTATATGACTTCCATGCGGTTGCAGGCCGCGGACCGACCCGCGACGAGGTTGTCAATAGCAGCGAATGCGATTTACCGATGCGCGGTTGCCGTCGACGCATCCGAGCAATCGTCAGTTACGGGCCGACGGATACGGCCGCGCGACTGCGGATTCGCGGTCCGACGATTCCGTCTGTCCCGGATCGCTGATCGTCGTTTCGAACCGCCAGCCGTATCGCCACGAGTACGAGACGGAGTCGCAAGGTTCCGGTAGCGGAGACGAGCGATCGACCGGTAATTCGTCGATTACGGTCGACGAGCCGACTGGCGGACTGACGGCTGGTCTCGATCCCGTGGTGCAGGCGTCCGAGGGAACCTGGATCGCCTGGGGCGACGGCGAGGCCGATTTCGACGTCGCCGACGACGACGGCTGTATCGCGGTGCCGCCGGGCGACGAGTCGTACACCCTCCAGCGGATCGATCTCTCGGAGGAGGCGGTCGACTCCTACTACTACGGGTTCAGCAATCGCGTGCTCTGGCCGCTCTGTCACGGGTTTGTCGATCTCATCGAGAACCGGTCGAACGACTTCGAGTGGTACCGAACGGTCAACGAGCGCTTCGCCGACGCGGTGGCCGAACACGCGGAGGCCGACTCGATCGTCTGGGTACAGGACTACCACTTCGGCCTCGCGCCGCGGATGATCCGGGAGTCGGTCCCGCAGTCGACGACCGTCGCCCAGTTCTGGCACATTCCGTGGCCGACGACGACGACCTACCAGCACTGTCCGGCCGGGAGAGACATCCTCGAGGGACTGCTCGGCAACGACCTGCTCGGGTTCCACATCGAACGCTACGCCGAGCGGTTCCTCGACTGCGTCGAGCGATACCTGCCGGCGGCCGACGTCGATCGAACCCAGCGAACGGTCTCCTACGATGGGGGAACGACGCGGGTCGTCGCGACGCCCATGGGCGTCGATGCGCCGTCGCACGACGCGAACGCGCGCTCGATCGAGTCGTCGCAGATCTCGTCGCTGTTCGACCGCTACGACATTTCCAGCGACACCGTCCTCGGACTCGGCGTCGACCGCCTCGATTACTCCAAGGGAATCCCCGAACGGCTGGCGGCGATCGAACGGTTCCTCGAGCGCAGTCCGGAGTGGCACGGCGAGTTCACGTTCCTCCAGACGGCGACGCCGTCTCGGACCGACATCGACGCCTACCAGCGCTACGGCGAACTCGTCAGGAGTGAGGTCACGCGGATCAACCGGCGGTTCGGGACCGACGACTGGGAGCCGATCGTCTACACCGAGGACTACCTCTCGAACGAGGAACTGTCCGGGCTCTATCGCCGTGCGGACCTGATGGTCGTGAGTCCGCTGGTCGACGGGATGAACCTGGTCGCCCAGGAGTACGTCGCCGCGAACGTCGACGGCGACGGCGTGCTCGTCCTGAGCGAGGGGACCGGCGCCCACGAGCGACTGGGGTCGCACGCGCTGACGATCGATCCCACCGACGTCGACGGCTTCGCGACGCAACTCGAGGCGGCGGTCGCGATGCCGTCCCGCGAGCGGCAGCACCGGATGAACACGCTCCGAAACCGGGTCTTCGACGGCGACCTCGAGTGGTGGATGGAGACGCAGTTCGACTGGATTCGCCGGGTACACGCCGACGGAGGACACGACGGCGGTACTCGAGACGACGATTCCAGTTCCGACCACGGCTCCAACCCCGATTCCGACGCCGGCCCGGGTTCTCGGACGGATCGGAACGTAGACCGGACGAATCGATCCGGATCTGACTCGCAGTCGGACTCGGACGTCGACCCGAACGAACCTCCCTCGACCGTCTGATCGATGTCTACCGAAACGCCTCCCCGCCCGGTCGAGACGGAGCGGGAACGGATCCGTTCGCGGCTCACCGCCGGATCGAGGGTGTGCTGCTGTCTGGACTTCGACGGCACGCTCGCGCCGATCGTCGAGGACCCCGACGCGGCGGCGCCGACGGCCGAAAACGAGGCGGCGGTCGCGTCGCTGGCGGCCGACCCGGCGGTCTCGACGGCCGTCGTCAGCGGTCGCGCGCTGAGCGACGTTCGCGATCGCATCGACGGGCCGTCGATCTACGCCGGCAACCACGGGCTGGAACTCGAGCGAAACGACTCGGTCGCCGTCCATCCGGTCGCGCGAAAACGCGCCGCGCGTATCGACGAGGTGTGCGGAATCCTCGAGTCGGTCCTCGAGCCGATCCCGAACGCCCGGATCGAAAACAAGCGATTGACGGGAACGGTACACTATCGGTCCGTTCCGTCCGCGATGCGGCCGATCGTCAGGCGGCGGACCCACGCGGTCGTCGACCGTTTCGGCGGCGACGCCCTCGAGGTGTCGTCCGGGAAACGCATCCTCGAGATCGGGCCGTCGATCCCGTGGGGGAAGGGGAACGCGGTCGCGTTGATCGCGGCGGATATGCCGCCGGGGACCGTCCCGATCTATATCGGCGACGACGTGACCGACGAGTCGGCGTTCCGGACCGTCGAGCCCGACGGCATCGGGATTCGCGTCGGCGGCGACGAGCCGTCGGCCGCGTCCTACCGGCTCGACTCACCGGACGCCGTCGCTCGATTCCTCGAGTGGCTCGAATCGATCACCGCCGAAACGCTCGAGCGAACCGTCTCGCAGGCGAGCGCGCCGGCCGAATCCGCGAGCGGAACGACGAGCCACTAGCCACTGGATGACCGTTCCCGCTCCTGTCCGTCGAGCGGCCGATCACCTGTCGGTACGGGATCATTTCTCGGTCGCATCGACAGCTTACCGCCGTTCGGGATCTCGGTCTATCGATTACCCGGACACTGAAACGAAAGCTGTGTAATTTCTCACTACTCCGTGCGAACACATTCGATTATTCGCCGCTATATTCCGCTTTCAATACCTATCTCAGCGTATAACCCAATCGATAAAGCCGAAAGTATTAGTTACCACTGGAAATATAGTTCCTACCGAGAGTGAACGATAGTGAAACTGCGTCAACCTACTGATTTCCTGATCCTCGAGGCGCTCGAAGAGAAAGGGCGGAACGTCGCGACGAATCTCGCCGAACACACGGGTAAGAGCCGCAAGAACATCAATACCCGACTGCCGGTACTCGAAGATTACGGGCTGGTCCGCAAGATCGGTCCCGCCGAGCGGTCGGGGCTGTACGAGATTACGCCGACCGGAAAGGCGGCGCTCGTCTATCGGGACCGGTACGACGAGGTCGACGATTTCGATTCGCTCATCGAAGGACCCAGCGCCGGCGGCGTCGACGACAACGGGGAGCCACAGGCGAGCTTCGTTCGCGGCGAAGACGAGACCGACGACGACGAGTAATCCGTTTCTGCGCCGGTTCGTCCGGACGGTCGCCGCCTCGAAGTGCGGGTAGCGTGGCGTTGGGCCACTGGGTCCGCCGGCAGTCCGATGCCTGACCGATCGATCGGACCGATCGCCCTCGAGTGGTTCGGGACCGCGATTCGACTCTCGTGTTTCGCTACCGTTGGACGTGAGTATCGCACTCCGTCGTTGCTATCTTTGCCTACCGGTGCCCGCTGCTGTACTCGCTTACCCTATTCCGCTACCGCTGTACGCGGCGAGCTCGCGCTTCGCACAGGGCGAAAACGCCAGACTGAGCTTTCGTCGGTGGTCCGCCGGCTCCGGATACGCGCTCCCGCACGCCGAGCGCTCGACGTCGACGTCGCCGTTCCAGGCGTAACTGCTCAGCATCGGCGTCGCGACGATGGCGTCACCGTCCCGGAACGAGACGCCGTGCTCGTGATCCAGTCCGAGCGCGTGCCCGATTTCGTGGACGAGCACCTGCATCGAGCGCGTCGGCGGTTCGTTCGGGACGATCCACCGGTCGGCGTCCGTCGCCGGCGCCGAGCAGAGTTCGTCGAACGACTCGAGCGAGGCGAGGTGTCGGGCGCCGCCGACCGACGCGACGTGTGGCAGCCCGTACCCGGTCGGCGTCCGTCTCATCTGTCCGTCCGTGACGAGCAGGTTGACGTCGGCGGCGGGAGCGACCGCACCCGGTCCGATCGCTCCCGCTGCGAGCGTCAGCGGCCACTCTCCGTGGCTGGTGACGCGGGCGCCGTCTTCGGTCGAGACGTCGACGGTACCGCCGATCGAGCACTCGAGCGTCCAGTACTCGAGGTCGAAGATCCGCTCGAGGTAGTCGCGGATCCGTTCGCCGACGCCGTCGTACTCCGCGGCGCCGCTCGAGAGCCAGACGCGGATCTCGAGGGTATCGACCGGTTCGCGGGTCGTGTACGCCAGCGTGCCGACCGAGGTGAGCGACCCGACGGCCCCGAGAAACGCGCGTCGTTCCATACCGACGGCACTCGCGGCCGACATCCAGTCCGTGTCGGTTCATATATCCACCGCTTATCGGTGGTCGCGACGGGTGATCGTAACGCGGCGGTCTCGACGCCTGAGTCGCGAGCGGTTCGTCGACGGCGCCGGCTACTCCGGTAGCGACCCGTTCGGGACCGGCCGTCGCGTATCGACGACGCGAGCGCCGCGGCCGTCGATTCGGAGTTCGGCCCAGGCCGGGAGCTCGTCGGTCGGCGTCAGCAACAGCAACGAGCCGTCGCTCGTTTCCACCAGCCGCCGGTCCGGATCCCGCTGTCGAATGCACGGCGTCCAGCGGCCGGCTCGGAGCCGTCGCTCGAGCTGACAGTCGGTGTAGTAGCGACCGTTCGACCCCTCGTAGAGGCGCTCGACCGGGACGTCCGACGTCACGTCTCTGCACCCTCCCGCGAGCAGCGGCCGGTATCCGCCGCCCGAATACTCGTCGTTCTCATCGCAGTCGGAGGACGTCGACGCGTTCGCATTGCCGCTCGGGTTCATATGGGCCTCTTTGAAGATCTCGTGAGTATCGTCACCCGTGATGTGTTCGCCGCCGCGTTCCCTCGTCGAACGCTCCGGTTTCGGCTCGACACACCGCGTTTCCGGTGAACGAACGGTGGCGATCGACCACCGAACGGTTCCGCCGACCGGTCGCCGGTCACGCCGACCGATCGACCCTCGTTCAGGTCGGCTCGGCTCCGCCGCCGGCTTCGAAGAACTCCTCGAGCACCGCTTTCAGCCCCTTTCGGAGGTGCTGGTGCATCGTCGGCGGTGAGACGTCCATCGCGTCGGCGATCTCCTCGCCGGTGCTCTCGCGGGGCCAATCGAAGAAGCCGCTGTAGTAGGCCAGTCGCAGCGTCGTCAGTTGTCGGTCAGTCAGTTGATCGAAGATGCGATCCCGTCGCTGTGCGGCGGTTCGTACCGGGCGGTCGATCTCGCGGCGCGCGACGAGTTCGGTGTTCTCGTAGATCACGGTCAGCGCCTTCGCGATCTCGCGGACGTTCGCGTCTTGGGAGACCTCGACCAGACAGGTTCCGACGCCGTCTTCGACGGTGACGTCGCGGAACGTCGCCCCGTGGTTCGCCAGCGTCTGGACCCCCGACTCCGCGAGGCGCATCTCGATCGTGCAGTTCTCGCAGCCGTCGTGAATGAGCCGACAGCTCTCGACCGACGGGTGTGCGTCGGCTTCCTCGAGGACGGTCTCGCCGTCGAGGCCGTCGATCGTGACGTACTGGACGGTGTGCCCGTTCGCCGTCGTCCCGGCCCACTCCAGTGAGACGGTACAGTCGTAGCGTTCGGAGAGATCGAACGAGAAGGTGTCGCCGCCGTCGATCCGGAACTCGAGCTCGACGACCGTATCGGCGAACAGCAACTGCCGGTTCTTGACGGCCATGATGGTGAAGCCGATCGTTTCGCCGAGCAGCCCGAACCCGGCTCGCTCGTCCTCACCGAAGGCGTCCTCGCGGCCAGCGAGGACCGTCAGGACGCCGTACACCGCCTCGTTGTGACTGATCGGGACGGCGATCGCGGACCTGACGCCGTCCGTCCGGGCGGCCGCGCGAAGCGCTTCGGGCATCGAGTCGCTCGCGGGGATGTTCGTCTCCGTCTGGATCTCGCCCGTCTCGACGGCCTGCTGGACCAGACACGCGTGGCCCTCGTCGAGCTCGCTCGCGCGATCGAGGTACGTGTCCACGTCGCCGGCACCGGTTCGGTAGGCGAGCGTCCCCTCGCCCGTCCGCTCGGCGATCCAGGCCCCGCAGTACAGCTCCGACTCGACGAGTTGGGCACAGACCTCCCGCTCGATGGCGTCCCGGGACGGGGCTTCGACCAGCGTGTCGATCACCTGCCCGACGACCGCACCGATCCTGTTGAGGGTCTCGAGTCGGTCCCGGCGCGATCGCAGTTCGCGCTCCCGTCGGACCCGCTCGGTGATGTCTCTGGCGAGCCAGACGACGGCGTCCTGGTCGTCGATTCGTTCGTCGATCGGGACGACTCGGCCCTCGTACCGGCGGTCGCCGTCGGTCGTCGCCGTCTCGTATTCGATCGACTGCACGGTACCGGTCCGAATCGTTCGATCGATACAGGCCTGCAACTCCGCGGCGACGTCGTCGGGGAACACATCCGTGAGGTGTTCCCCGGGCAGTTCGTCGGCCGACGTCGTGTAGAGATCGGCGGCGTCGGGCCGGACCTTCGCCTCGAGATAGGTGCCGTCAGCGGTGATAACGAAGGCCTCGTCTGGCAGTTCGTCGGCGAGGATGCGGTGGTACTTACCGGCCGACTCCGCCGACGGCCGGCCGGTCGCCGTCGCGGCGACGCCTGCGGCCGGGCCTGCACCGTTCGTCGCTCTCGATCCGTCCGTCGGTTCGTCGTCGGTCTCGCGACCGTCGACCGTCTCCCGGTCGCCGGCCGCCTCGCTGCCCGGTCGAATCGCGTCGACGATCCGCTCGACCGGATCCCCGTCCCCGTCGAGCGGCGCGTACTCGTCGGCGTCGCCTCGCAGTGCCGCCGTCGCGAGCGCTTCACTGCCCGTCGGTGGGGCGACGACCGTCGGAACGTCCCCCCACTCCTCGGAACACCGTTCGAGAACGGACCGCACCTGTGTCGGACACTCGAGTTCGAGGACGACGCCGACGGGAACCGGCCTCTCCGTGTCGGCGTCGCTCTCTCCTTCGGAGACGGTGTCAGACTCACTCCCCGCTTCGGAGACGGTGTCAGACTCGTTCTCACCTTCGGAGACGGTCCCGAGACCGTCCTCGAGGGCCGTCAGTGAGATCGATCGGACGTCGTACGGCGCCGCCTCGCGAAGCCGTCTCTGGAGCGACTCCGATTGGGACGCCGAGATGTGCACGATCGGTCCGAAACGAGTCTCGGGGGACATACGATGAGGACGGGGACGTCGTGACTAACTGAAAGCGTCACTTCGACAAAAGATTCCCTTGGAATAAAAGCGTACTGGTAGATATTCGCTATCCGGTCTCGCCGAGTCGTCGAACGGATCGAACGGGTGGTAGACGGCACGATGAGCGGTCTCTCGAACTGCACCGTGTACACATTCTAAAATGTGTGGACATTCTAGATAGTATCAGTATTTTGTACGATGTATTCGTCAGTACAGGCCGATCGATGGCCGGCCGGAGTTCGATGACCGGCCGGAGTTCGATGACCGGCCGGAGTTCGATGACCGATCAACGGCGACGCTAATCGGACTCGGTCAGAGTCGGCGCATGAACTTCGGCAGGATCCCTCGTTCGCTCGAGTCGGCCGCGGCGGCCGGTTCGGTTCCCGGGTGGTCGAACTCCGCTCCGTCTTCGGTGGACGCGGACTCGTCGACCGAGCCGGCGCTCGCTCCGTCCCGCCCGGCCGTCGCCTGTCCGTCGGTGTTCGATCCGGCCGCTGACTGCGCAGCGGTGTTCGGTCCAGCGGGCTCGGTACCGGGCGTACTCGAGGCCGTCCCGGCGCCCGTTGGCCCGGTGGCTGCGGCGTCGGCGGCTCCACCGGTGGCGGCTCCGGCGTCAGCCGGCGATCCCGCAGTGACTTCGGTCTCGAGGACGGCCTCGAACTCCTCCTGCGTCCGGGGACCGAAGTAGAACGGCTGTTCGGGTCGGAGGTACTCGCGGAACTGGACGTTGGCGTATCCCGCTGCAGCCAGCGCGAGGACGACCAGCGGTTCGACGCCGATCACGGTGGGGCCGGCGGTCAGGACGACGAGAAAGACCGATAGCGGCGAGTACACGTAGTAGGCGAGGAGCCGAAACCAGGTACCCACGTAGCCGTCGACGACGTAGGCGTACAGCCCGTAGGCACCGACGGCCAACCCCGCGTCGGCGTAGAGGGAGACCAGCAGGCCGGCCTCGCCGGCGACGAAGATGTGAATGTGCGTGGCGAGTGCGCCCGTCAGGATCGTCGTCCGATTGACGTACGTCTCGTCTAAGGCCATCCCGACGACGAGCACCGCGAGCTGGATCACCGGCGCCGCTACCCACCAGGGGAGGGAACTGAGGAGGAACCCGAGGGAGACGTCGATCACAGCTGTTCGTGTAGCCGAACCCGTCCCGCTTCCTTTAACGTTCGCTCCGTTTCGAGACTCGATACGAACCGCGAGTCCGTCGCCACTACCTGTAATGGACTGGACAACTCTTCGAAACAATAATTAGTCCGCAGCGAGCATCGTATCCGTATGGCCAAAGATACCGTCAGGTACCCCGACGAGGTCGTCGAGGCGATCGACGAACTGGTCGACGACGGTATGTTCGAGAGCAAGTCCGAGTTCTATCGCTTCTCCGCGGAGTACGTGCTCACCCTACTCAACAACGATCACGAGGTGAAGACGTTCAACTTCGACGAGATCAAGGCCGAACTCGACATCTCCGAGGAGGATCACGCGAAGGCGCTGGGTGCCGACGGTGGAACCTTCTTCCTCGATGCCGTAATCACCGTTCGCAAACACGGGCTTCGAGGCGATTACGAGGCCGCCGAGCGGTTCATCGACACCCATTACGAGTCGACCGACCAGGAGTGTATCATCCTCGAGGAACTGCTCGGGACCTACCGTTCCGACCCCACGTAGACCGACTCGAGTCGCTCGTTCTCGCGGCTTCGCTGTTCGGTCCGTCTCGGAACCGTTAGCGACGCGCTGTCTCGTCCGTGACCCTCGGCTCACGAGTCGAACGGTGGTCCGAGCGCCTCGAGATCGACGTGCTCGCCGACCAGCGCCGCGGCGCGGTCGTACGGCGTCGGTCCGGCCGTCCCGTCATTGCGGCGCGGCCGGTCGACCCCCGCCTCGGACGCCACGGCGTCGAGAAACGCCGTCCGGACCGACTCGTTGTCGAACAGGCCGTGGAGGTACGTGCCGAGCACCCGGCCGCGGGCCGCGCTCGAGTCCCCGAGCGGCCGGGTTATCGCCTCGGTCCCGTCCTCGAGCACTCGCGTTCGACCGGCGTGGATCTCGTAGCCCGACGCGGTGCCGTCGGCGCCGGAAAGCAGCGGCGACGCCTCGCCGTCGACGGGGACCGTCGTCTGCGCGACGCGCTTGGTCCCCTCGAACCGCGTCTCGACCGGCAACAGTCCGAGTCCCTCGACGACGGCGTCGTCGCCGGTCCCCTCGAGATCTGCGTTCGTGATTCGCTCCCCGAGCAGCTGGTAGCCGCCGCAGACGCCGACGATCGGCCCGTCGAACGCCGCGAGCGCGTCGGCGAAGCCGGCCTCGCGGAGCGCCAGCAGGTCGTCGACCGTGTTCTTCGTTCCCGGCAGGACGACCGCGTCGGCGTCGACGTCGGCGAGCGGATCCTCCCGGGAGCCCTCGTCTTGCTCCGTTTCCTCGTCCGTCGGCTCCGCTTCGACCGGCACGAACGCGACCGAGACGCCCGGCTCCGCGGCCAGCGCCTCGAGGTCCGTCGCGTTCGAAATCCTGGGCAGGCGCGGCACGGCGACGGTGATCCGCCGATCGGCGGGGACGCCGTCGTCGTCGCCCAGCACGCCGCGTTCGCTCCGCGATGGCAGGCCGACGCTGTCCTCCTCGGGGAGCCCGGGATCGTCGTAGGGCAACACGCCCAGAATCGGGACGCCGGTCTTCGACTCGATCTCCTCGATACCGGGCTCGAGCAGCGACCGGTCGCCGCGGAACTTGGTGATGACCGCGCCGACGACCCGCTCGCGCAGCGAGTCCGGGAGGAGTTCGATGGTGCCGTAGAGGCTGGCGAAGGCCCCGCCGCGTTCGATGTCGACCAGCAGGAGGATGTCGGCGTCGGCGAACGCCGCGGTCTCGACGTTCGCGAGGTCCCGATCGTGGAGGTTGATCTCGCCGATGCTGCCGGCGCCCTCCGCCACGATCACGTCGTGGTCGGCCGCGAGTCGCCGGTAGGACTCCTCGGCGGCCTCGCGGGCCTCGTCCCAGAACTCCTCGTAGTACCGGCTGGCCGGGACGTGTTCGTGGGCCCGTCCCTGCAGGACCAGCTGGCTCTCCCCGTCGCCGCGGGGTTTGAGCAGGACCGGGTTGCAGTCCGTCGTCGGCGTTATGCGGGCCGCTCGAGCCTGGACGAACTGCGAGACGCCGATCTCGCCCCAGCGGTCGGCGTCCGCTTCGGTTCCGTCCTCGTTTTCGGTCTCGAGTTCTCCCGGCTCCACGCCCTCGGGCCGGACGACCACTCGAGCGTTGTTGCTCATGTTCTGTCCCTTGAACGGGGCGACGTCGACCCCGCGGTCGGCGAGCAACCGACAGAGGCCGGCGGCGACCGTCGACTTGCCGACGTGGCTCGCGGTTCCGGCGACGAGCAGCGTTCTGGTCATTCGCGTGGGTCTCATTCGCGCGGCGTTCGGTATCGTCCTATCGGTTCGGTTCGCTACTCGTCGTCCGATTCCAGCGGCGAGCCCCTCTCGAGGTCGACTTTCTCGTTACGGTGGAGTTCGATGCCCCTCTGTGTAGTAGGGAGGGATCACCAACCACGGAGCAGTGGAACCGAACACAGACACACACCACCGCTGCAAGTGAAACCGTTTCCGAGTGTTCACCGACGTTCGCTATTCCGATGGATCCGGGGTAGGGGTGGGGGAGGGGGGGATTCCAGTGTAAGCCCGATACATTCGACCGGTAGATACCGCTCAAACTGCAGAATTCATCTTCAGTGTCTGAGTTCGCTTCCTCGAGCGGTTGAGCAGTTCTACTCGCATATCGAATCGGTAGTCGACTCGAGCGGACGGCTTCTACAGTTCTTGTCACTGCACCCTGAGAGATTATGAAGCACGAGACCCCCAGTTCCAGTGTACGGGGGGTATTCCAGTGTAGACGTTATCTGCTCATCTCGCGGAGAATTTCCGCGACGCTCTCGAGATGTGGGTCTTCTGCAAGCGCTTCGATCGCGAGTTCGGGATCGATCGAAATCGAATAGAAGTTCGACATCCCGCGGCCCTGTCCACGACCGCGACGAGACTGCGACAGGATATTCTGATGGGCGAGATCGTTGAGTTTCTCTCGTACTGTTCGCTGTGAGACTTCCCCCTATCGATTTTTGTCCTCTTACGAAGCACGGACCAACCACTGTCTAGCGAGAGTCTCTCCTAACGATCTCGCTTGGCAACACTACGGTTCCCCTCTAATTGCTCACTGATGAGAGAGACACCACCCATCCAAACGCTTTACATCTTTTCTAATATTGCGTGTAGTGGGTATGTAGCCTCTCAACTGCAGATCTTCACTTGAATCAGTGGGGTGTCTGTTCCCAAAGGATTTCAGACTCGAGGAGAGGAAACCGATGTCGTGTCTGTCCACTCTACACTGGCAAACTGTCTTCGCGAATCGAAAGCTCCGGAAACAGTGGTGTGTGGATTGGCGTCTTTCCGTATCCGTCTGAGGACAAAAGCTTCGGAAATAGTGGTGTGTGGGTGGTATCTTTCCGCGCCGTTCTGGAGGGTCAAAAGCTCCGGAAACAGTGGTGTGTGAGTGGTGGCTTTTCGTACCCCTCGAGAACCGAAAGCTCCGGAAACGGTGGAGGGAGGGGAGGGATATCTGCGTTGCAGTTCCGTCAGGAGAGTCCTCTCACGAAGTAGTAGTAGTATCCAGAGGGACGGTTCCGCTATCCGAATCGCTCCCACAGCTGTTTTCTGCTCGCAGTCTCTCACGAAGCAACGTTGTAGAAATCGTCCACAGTACCGACTCAAATTACGTTCTTCACATGAAGCTGTGGGGTGTCTCGGAGGCGCTATCGGGACGTACTGCGACTACCGTTTTTCAGATAGCTGCGGCCTGAACCCGGCGGCTTCACGTGCAACGGTGGGGTGTCTCGAGTCTCGGCTGTTCACGTACAAAGATGGGTGCCCGATCGCCGCTCTTGTCAGCTACCTCGCTCTCACTCGCCATCTCGAGCCCGTTTCTCCCATCGCGGTCCGGCCCGACTCGAGAGAACTAATCCAACGATACCGAACCCGATCCCACCAACTCCCAGCGCCACCGCGACGGTCCCAGTAGGCGGCACCACGACGAACCCAGCGACGAGCGTCGGCACGAGCGCGACCCCCACGCCGAGCGTGAACAGCGAGAACCGCACGGCGTCGAAGAGGAACTCGTTGGGATCGAAGCCGGCGATGTAGACGGTCAGCCCGTAGTAGTACAGCGCGTAGCCCGCGAGCAGGACGGCGCCGACGACCGCGTCGACGAGCGTCGCTTCGAACCAGACCACGGCCGCGAGGTACGGCACCGCCACGGTCGGCGCGCCGACGAGGACGAACGCCATCCGTTTCGCTCGGAACACGTCGTCGATCGAGACGGGGTAGGCGAGGTAGGCCTCGAGCGAGTCGAACTGGGTCAGCCAGTTGTACGTCGTGAACGCGGTCAGCCCCAGCACGCCGCCGAAGAAGACCCCCGGTGCCGGCGCGATCCCAGTGATCGAGTCGACGATATCGACGAGTGCGGCCACCAGCGCCAGCAGGATGGCCGCGGAGACGAACGGCTTCGCGACGCCGCCCGAGGAACGGGCCAGATCGAGCAGCGTCTTCGAGACGAGCGCGCTGTCGGCGCCGACCGCCTCCACGGGGAGCGCGTCGCTGAGGCGGGCGAACCGATCGCTGGCGGTTCGCGACGGCCGCCCGTAGGTCGGATCGTACAGGGCGAGCGACGCCGTGCCGACGAGTCCGGTTCCGACCGCCAGTCCGATCGCACTCATCGGGCCGCCGTCGATCGGAACGAACGCGCTCCAGACGGCTCCGCCGGTTCCCGTCAGCCACGCCCCACTGGCGACGACGACGATGGTTCCGGCGATCGCCCACGTCGGCACGCCGCGGGTCCGGACCGCGATCAGCGCGACGGTCAGGGCCATCCCGGCGGCGAACGTCAGCGACAGCGAGAGCCACAGTGCTCCGACAGCCAGCGGCGCGGACGCGGGGCGGTCGACCAGCACCGCGTTCGAGAGCGCCATCGGCAGAACGAACGCGACCGCGTAGAACAGCGCGTCCTTCAGCAGGAAGACGCCCAGCAGCCGCCGCCGAGACAGCGGAAGCGTCGTCGACGACGAGAGGACGAGCGAGAGCTCGCCGAACACGTTCTCGAGCATGTCCGAGCCCGCGAATCCGGCGGTCCCGCTGTAGAGACCGAAGCCGAGCGCGAGGACGTGCAGGCCCGTCAGGATCGTTCCGTCCGCGGTCCCCGTCTCCCGCAGGGCGACCGTCGCGCCCACCGCCAGCACGGCGATGACGCCCGGGAAGAGCGCGAACCGCCAGCCGCCGAACAGCTGGGTGTGGAGCCGCCACTCCTCGCGGAAGAGCACGCCGAGCAGTCGCCGCGTCGAGGGCCCCGATCGGTCGGTCGTCGCTGCCCCGCTCATGCGTCGATCCGTTCGAGCGAGGGCAGGTCTCGAGCGTCCTCGCGTTCGACGCGCTCGAGGAACACCTCCAGGAGCGATTCGTCGCGTTCGCTCTCGACGTCCGCACCGCTCCCGTCGCCGGTGAGCGAGCGCTCGGTGACGATCCGGCCGTCGGCGACGATGCCGACCCGGGTACAGATCTCTTCGGCGACGTCGATGTTGTGCGTCGAGACGAAGACGGCGTTGTCGCCGGCGGCGTAGGAGACGAGGAATCGCTTGACCTGTTCCTGGACCAGCGGATCGAGGTTCGCCAGCGGCTCGTCGATGAAGACCACGTCGGGCTCGTGGATGAACGCCTGCGTGATCATCACCTTCTGCTGTTGGCCCCGCGAGAGGTCCGTGTGCAGCGTGTCGAGTTTGTTCTCGAAGCCGAGTCGCTGGGCCCAGTCGGCCGTCCGCTCGGCGACCCGGTCGGGATCGAGACCGCGAACGTCCCCGACGAACTCGAGGTACTCGCGCGGCGTGAGGAAGCTCGGCGGCGACTGTTGCTCCGGCAGAATACCGACCCGGCGTCGCGTCTCGATCGGCTCGGCCGCCGGATCGGTCTCGAGGACCCGAACGGTCCCCGCGTCCGGTCGGATCTGCCCCGTCAGCGTCCGGATGGTGGTCGTCTTCCCGGCGCCGTTCGGCCCGAGAAACCCGTACAACTCCCCGCGCTCGACGGTGAAGCTCATGTCGGCCACCGCCTCGACGGCTCCGTAGGACTTGCGCAGTCCGTCTACCCGAATTGCACCCATTGAACGTCGATCCATTCACAGGAATTGATAATAATTGTGTTGGTAGGTGAATAGTAACAGGATCGACGGGGCGAACGTTCGCTCGAGCGGCCGCCGCTTCCGCTCAGAATTCGGTTCCGCGCCGGGCCCGCTGCCCGTCGTCGATCGGATGTTTCTCTTTGCGAACATTCGTAACGAGATCGGCCCGGTCCTCGAGGTACGTCGGCTCCGTGTGGCTCCCCGACAGTACCAGTTCGAGGTCGTCGGGTTTCGCGTCGATCAGTTCGCGGACGTCGTCTTCGCCGATCAGGTCGCGATCCGCGGCGTAGAGAATCTCGTCGAGGAGCAGCATGTGCATCCCCGCCTCCGGCGGCGCGTCGAGATCGATCGGGGCCTCGAGGTCGGCCTCCCCAGCCGCCTCGAGTAGCTCGCGGGCGCGCTCGAGACCGGCTCGGGCCTGCGCCTCGTGGTCTTCCTCGTCGCTGCCGTCGGCCATCCCGTGCCAGCCGTAGTGGCCGAGGTTCTCGTAGCTGAGTCCCGGGAGCGCCGCGATGGCGTTGTACTCGCCGCGGACGGCGTCGACGCTCGAGGCGCCGCCCTTCATGAACTGGAGCATATGCACGCGGTAGCCGTGGCCCGCGGCGCGCATCCCCATCCCGAGCGTGGCCGTCGTCTTCCCCTTGCCGTCGCCCCACCAGACCTGTACGAGCCCGAACTCCTCGGGCGCTGCCGGTTCGATCCGTTCGGGTTCGGGCGTCCGTCCCTGCCCCGGCGTGTTCTCGACCGTCGAATCGGGCGTTCGCTCGTCGCTCATACGCGAGTCGTCGGGCCGACCCCACATGTAGTTGGCCACGTGGCCCGGCCGGTCTCCCCTGCCACGCATTTGCGGAACGATTGAACCGGTGGTGTGTCATCGCGATCTCCCTCCGTGGCCGACACGTCCGGCGCTTTCGGGACCAAACGTGTCTTTAGGCTCCGCTTCTAATGTGGTCGCAGTCTATGTCACTCGAGTTCTCATCGTCCGGCGATTCGCCCGATCTCGAGGGCGTCGCTGCCGTGCTGGACGATGCTGACTGTCGGGAGATCATCGCGCTTCTCGAGGCGCCGAAGACCGTTCCCGAGATCGCCGAAGCGGTCGATCTCCCGCTCTCGACGACCTATCGCAAACTCGATCGGCTGACCGACGCCGGACTCGCCAGCGAGACCGTCGGCGTTCGGGAGGGGCGCCACCACACGTCGCGGTACGTGGCGAGCTTCGATCGGATCGGGATCAGTCTCGACGACGAGCACGAGTTCCGCGTCGATATCGGCTGCTCGAACGACCAGTCGCTCGGCATCTGGTCGAATGCCCGCGAGGAGTTCTGACGGCGCCGTCTTCGATCCGGATCGCCCGCCCGACGCAGCTTTCCGGCCGGGCGCACGGCCGCGGCGTACCCTCGGTCGTTAGGCGCATCGGTTACGTCGATCGCTCCCGCAGTGGACGTCGATGACCGACGTTGCCGTACTCGGCGGCGGAATCGGCGGCCTCACCGCGGCCCACGAACTCGCCGAACGAGGGCTCGAGGTGACCGTCTTCGAGGCCACCGACCGCTTCGGCGGCAAGGCGCGATCGATCCCGATCGACGACGGGCCGGCGCCGTTGCACGGCGAACACGGCTTCCGATTCTTTCCGGCGTTCTACCGCCACGTGATCGACACGATGGGCCGCATTCCGGACGGCGGCGGCACCGTCGCGGACAACCTCGTCGAGACCGAAGCGACTCTCGTCGCGAGCGCGGCCGGACCGGGGCGGATCGCCGAGACCCGAACGCCGGAGACGGTGCGAGGCTGGCTCGAGGCGCTTCGACCGGCGTTCGCCGAGGACCTGCCCGCCGACGACGTCCGCTTTCTGCTCGAGCGGCTCCTGTACTTCCTGACCGCCTGCGAGCGGCGCCGAACGGAGGAGTTCGACGACGTCTCGTGGTGGGAGTTCATCGACGCCGAGAACCGCTCGCAGGCGTTTCGCGACCGACTCGCCTACGCGACGCAGGCGCTCGTCGCGTTGCGTCCGCAGGTCGGCAGCGCCAGGACGATCGGCGCGATCTACCTGCAGTTACTGTTCGGCCAACTCGACCCGACCCGTCCCACCGAGCGGGTGCTGAACGCGCCGACCAGCGAGGCCTGGATCGATCCGTGGGTTCGCCACCTCGAGTCGCTCGGCGTCGAGTTCCGGACGAACACGCCGGTGGCGCGACTCGAGTCCGACGGTCGACGCGTCACCGGTGCCGTCGTCGGCTCCGCGAGCGACCCCGAGGGGGCGGCTTCCGAGCGAATCGAGGCCGACGACTACGTCCTCGCCGTTCCCGTCGATGTCGCCCCGAAGTTGCTCACCCCCGACCTGACGCGAACCGCGCCCGCGCTCGGTCGGATCGAGCGCCTCGACACCGCCTGGATGAACGGGATCCAGTTCTACCTGACTGAGGACGTCGCGCTGTCGCGAGGCCACCAGGTCTACGCCGACGCCCCGTGGGCGCTGACGTCGATCTCGCAGCGCCAGTTCTGGTCGGAATCGGACTACGACCTCGAGGACCGCGCCGACGAGGTCGCGGGCGTCCTCTCGGTGATCGCCTCCGACTGGGAGACGCCGGGGGTCCTGTACGAGAAGCCGGCCAGACGGTGCAGCCGCGAGGAGATCGCCGCGGAGATCTGGGAACAGCTGAAGACCCACCTGAACGGTCCCGAGGAGCGGCTGCGGGACGACATGCTCGTCGACTGGTTCCTCGATCCGGCGATCGTCGAGACCACCGTCGCGTCTCCGACGCAACGGGACGACGGCGACGCCGTCGTTACCGGCGTCGAGAACCGCTCGCCGCTGTTGATCAACACCGTCGGCTCGCTGCGAAACCGACCGCCGGCCGACGTCGGCGTTCCGAACCTCGCGCTGGCCGGCGACTACGTCCGAACGAACTCAGATCTGGCTTCGATGGAGTCGGCCGACGAGGCCGGCCGCCGCGCGGCCAACGCCGTCCTCGAGCGTCGCGGCGTCCGCGCGTCACCGGCGCGGATCTGGGACCTCGAGGAACCCATCGTGTTCGACCCGCTCAAACGGGAGGATCGGGTTCGCTATCGGCTCGGGCTCCCCCATCCCGCGGCAGTGACGCAGTCGCTACGGACGGCCACGCGCGGGCTCGTCGGCGGTCGCTGACGCCGCCTCTCTCCCGATAGCGTCCGACACCGACGCGTCAGCGCCCGGTACCGACGCGTCAGCGTTCGGCGCCGACGGTGTCAGCGTCCGGTACCGACGAGATCCGCGTCCGTCGGCCCCTGTCCGTCGAACTCGCGGACGTACTCGTCGAGCGTCGACGGATCCGACTCGCCCGGGAGTTCGGTCGTCGCCGTGGTCGACTCGCCGTCGACGCCCAGTCGATCACAGACGAGATCCGCGGTCGCCTCGGCCATCCGACGATAGGTCGTCAGCTTTCCGCCGACGATGCTGGCGAAGTTCTCGACGCCGTCGGACCCCAGCGCCGGCGGGGACGATTCTTCGTTCCCGTCGGCGGCGTGGTCGAGCAGGTGAAAGCCGCGCGAAATTCCGCGTCCGCCGCCGCGAGCCGACTCTTCGGGCTCGTACAGCGGGCGCACGCCCCACCACGTCCGGACCTGGTCCGCCTCGGCGACGGCCGGGAGGATCGTCGCGCACTCGGCGACCGTCTGCTCGATCTCCCAGTCGGCGCGCTCGTAGTCGTCCGGGTCGTCGACCGGGACGCTCGTCGTTCCCAGCACGGCCTCGTCGGCGTGGGGAACGATGATATCGCCGTCGGCCGGATCGCGACAGCGGTTGAGAACGGGCTCGAGGCCGTCGTAATCGATCGAGACCATGACGCCCCGCGTCGGACGCATCGGGACGGTGACGCCGGCCATCGCCGCGATTCGGCCGGCGTGGGCGCCGGTGGCGTTCACGACGTACGTCGGTTCGACGGTCTTCCGGGCGTCGCCTCCGAGGGAGACCGACGCGATGCGGCCGTTTTCGACGGTCATGTCCGTGACGGGCGCGTGCGGCAGGATCTCGGCGCCGCGGTCGCGTGCGGCCGCCGCGTTGGCCGCGACCAGCCGCGACGGGACGACGACCGCGTCGGGGACCCACATCGCGCGCTCGACTTCCTCGGCGAGACCGGGAACCGCGTCTCGAGCCGTCTCGCCGTCGATCACGTCGACCGGGATTCCGACGTCCTCGCAGGCCGCGCGCTTCGCCTCGAAGTAGTGCGGATCGTCGTCGGCCAGCTGGACGAACAGTCCGCGGGTCTCCCGGACGCACGCGCCGCCGATATCGCGGAGGATTCGGTTCTCCTCGAGGCACTCGCGGGCGCCCTCGGGATCGCTCTCGGCGTACCGAGCGCCGCTGTGCAGCAGGCCGTGGGAGCGCCCGGAGGCGCCCGCCGAGAGCCCGTCGCGTTCGGCCAGCGTCACGTCTACGCCCCGCAGTGCGAGGTCCCTGGCGAGTCCCGTGCCGGTCGCCCCGCCGCCGACGACGAGGACGTCCGGATGGGCCGGTCGACTGTTCATAGTCGGACTACGGGCTCGAGCGGGAGGTACCTTTCATTCTTCGGCCGGCGGGTGGAGCGCGAGACGAGGCGCCTGAAAAAACGAACCGCTGTCGCTACGGACTGTAGTCGGGCGACTGGGCTTCGATCGTGTCGGCGACGTTGTCGAGTTCCTCGCCGATCGTCGCGATCAGGTCGTCCAGCGTCGCGATTCCGGCCAGTTCGCCGTCGTCGTCGACGATCGGGAACCGGCGCACGTTGTGTTCCTCGATCGCTTCCGAGATCGCGAGCGGATCGTCGTCCGCTTCGAGTGTCACCGGGTCTTCCGTCATAATCTCCTCGACCGGGGCCGAGCCGACGTCGTCGCGGTCGTGGATCGCGAGCGCGGCGTCGCGGTCGGTGAGCATCCCGATCGGCTCGTCGTCTTCGGTGACGACGAGCGCGCCGACGTTCTCGTCGTCGAGCGTCTGCGTGGCCTCCTCGAGGGTGCTGTCTGGGCTGGTCGTGACGACGTTTTCGGGGCCGAGTTTGCCGACGGACATGGGTCAGTGGGACCGACGCCGAGAAGGGTATTCAAACTGGAGCCTTCGAGTGACTACAGAACGACATAACCGCGGTGTGCTATCGGGCGTTCCTGCGTCGTATCGATGCGACAGCGATTACATGGCGACCGCTCGGTGGGGTATCGTTCGTCCGAAAAAACGGTGACAGCCGAGGATCGTAGCATGGTGTCAGGGCCGGGTACCGGCGTGTCGTGGGATCCACAGAGGCACAGTGTCACAGGACCACGATAGGTGTCTCGCGTCTGTCTTCTGTCTCGGTTTCTGTTATCATCACCACCTCGATACCAATTACTATCCATCCAATAATAAGGGTTTTTGACCGAGCAATATCTGTTCTGGAGGGGATAATAGTGGAAGAATAAGCGGATATAGGTCCGATAGATGTAGTGTTTTTAATTTTTCATTCGGCGTCGACTATTTCGTGGCTGTTTGCCGAATTGCACTCGGTGTGGCTTCCCTCGAGGCGATTCTATCGCATCCGATGCGACGATACTCTGGTAACTGGGTGCTAGTGGGCGCCTGTCATTCGGATCTCTGGCACGATGGAAACGCGGCGACTGAAGCCGGACCCACCCGGAGAGAATCGTTATCTCGGACGCGCAGTCGCATCGTCGACACGACGACGAAGCCTCGATTCGGGGGTGCGACCGTCAGGCTGACGTCCGTTCGCCCTCGCCCTCGACGTCCGCCGCGAACTTCTCGCGGACCTTCTCGACCTTCGGGGCCGCGTGCATCGTGCAGTAGGCGTCGTTGGGGTTCTTCTCGAAGTAGTCCTGGTGGTGCTCCTCGGCCTCGTAGAACGCCTCCAGCGGCTCGATCTCGGTGACGATTCCCTCGTAGAGCCCCTCGTTCTCGAGTTCCTCCGCGAACGCCTCGGCGGTCTCGAGCTGGTCGTCGTCGTGGGCGTAGATCGCCGACCGGTACTGGCTGCCGACGTCCGGCCCCTCGCGGTCCTTCGTGGTCGGGTCGTGGATCGTGAAGAAGACCTCGAGCAGGTCCTCGTAGGCGACCGCGTCGGGATCGTACTCGATCTTCACCACTTCCGCGTGGCCCGTCTTCCCGGAACAGACCGCCTTGTAGCTCGGGTCCTCGGTGTGACCACCGGCGTAGCCGGAGGTGACCGATTCGACTCCCTCGAGCTCCTTGAACGCCGCTTCGACACACCAGAAACATCCGCCGCCGAACGTGGCTCGTTCCATAGCCACGGGTAGGGCGCGCTCGAGGAAAGATGTGACGGGTCCGGACTCGAGAGAGAGAGAGAGAGAGGTTCTGACTCGATGGAGGGTCCGAATTCGAGAAACGGGCTCTCGGTAGACCGGCTCGGCTCGTCGGCCGCCCATCGTCCCGCTCTCGCGGACCGAGACTGCCGCGGTGCCAAGGGATTTCACGGCGGCCGATGAACCCCGGCGTATGTCCTGGGAGACCGTCGAACTCGAGTGGGACGGCGACGTCGCGACGCTGACCGTGGATCGACCCGAGGCACTGAACGCCCTGAACGTCGAGACCCTCGAGGCGATGGGCGAGGCGATCACCGAAGCCGCGGACGAGGACGCCCGCGCCCTGATCGTGACCGGCGCCGGCGACGACGCGTTCATCGCCGGCGCGGACATCGGCTACATGCAGGACCTCTCGTCCGACGAGGCACAGGACTGGGGCGCCCTCGGCCACGACGTCGCCGACGCGCTGGCGGCGTTCCCGGCACCGACGATCGCCGCGGTCAACGGCTACGCGTTCGGCGGCGGCTGCGAGATGGCCATCGCCTGCGACCTGCGGGTCGCCAGCGAGTCGGCCGTGATCGGGAACACGGAGATCGATCTCGGCATCATCCCCGGCTGGGGCGCGACCCAGCGCCTGCCGGAACTCGTCGGCGACGAGACCGCCCGCCGGATGATCTTCCTCGGCGAGCGACTCGACGCCGAATCGGCCGCCGAGGCCGGGATTTTCGGCGAAGTGGTGGCGGACGACGCCCTCGAGGAGACCGTCGACGAGTTGGCCTCGCGAATCGCCGCGAAACCGGCCGTCGCAATGCGCGCCGCGAAACAGGCGCTCAACCAGCGCCACGAGGGGCCGCAGGCGAGCGGCCTCGAGTACGAGAAGCGAGCGTTCGCGAGTCTGTTCGGAACGCCGGATCAGCGCGAGGGGATGGAGGCGTTCGTGGAGGATCGAGAGCCGGAGTTCGAATAGGTCGTTCAGTTGGACCACTCGTTCGAGTGAAGGTGGTTCTTTATAAAGACAGACACCCCTTCGTTCGAGTGAGTGCTTCGAATCTCCGCGTAGCCCCCGAAATCGTAGTAAAGCAACACCCCTTCCCAATTTGGGCCTGATATATTTACAGACAGTGCGGATACTGTTTATGCTGTACTATATTAAAAGCTGTCCTATAGATTAGAACTAGTTCAGAGAACCCTCAATCGAAACAAATTCACTTGAACGACGGGGTCTCTGAGTCGGTAAACAATATATAAATAAGCCACTCACTTGAATCACTTGAACGGGAGGTAGAAAATTCTAAATCCCCTCTGTGTGATTGCTATCGTAATGAGCCAATTCGCTTTCACACCTGACGACTTTCCGTTCCAGAATCGAAATGCTCTCTTGGACGATTATACTCCCGACGAGATGGTCGGACGAGACGACGAACTGGAGGCATATCACACTGCACTCCAACCGGCGATCAACGAAAGCCAACCTGATAACGTCTTTTTATATGGCAAAACCGGGGTGGGAAAGACTGCCGCTACCAAGTTTTTGCTTGATCGTCTTGAGTCGGCCAGCGAACAACACGATGTCTCGATCAGTACTCACGTCGTCAACTGTGACGGTGTCGATACCAGTTATCGGGTTGCCGTCGAACTCGTGAATTCCTTCCGTGACGATAAAATTAGCGAGACTGGTCATCCCCGCTCCAAAGTCTACGATCTCATGTGGGACTCGTTCGACGATCACGGCGGACTGTTCATCATCGTACTCGACGAAATCGACCATCTGCAGGACGATTCTTTGCTCTATCAACTCTCTCGAGCGCGAGAAAACGACAATATCAGTGATGCGCGAGTTAGCGTCGTCGGTATCAGTAACGATCTCACCTATCGGGACACGCTCTCACCGAAGGTCCGATCGAGTCTCTGTGAACGGAGTATTAATTTCCCCGCGTATACTGCCGACGAGTTGGAGGAAGTGTTGCGCCAACGCCAATCGATCGCGTTTCAAGAGGATATTCTCGCAGACGGCGTTATCCCTCTGTGTGCTGCGTTCGGTGCTCAGGAGTCCGGTGATGCGAGGAAAGCTCTTGATCTGCTTCTGAAAGCGGGAGACATTGCGAATGAAGAAAACGCTGAGATGGTTCGCGAGGAACACGTTCGTCGCGGTCGTAGTCTGCTCCAACAAGAGGAGATCACGAGTGGCATTTTGGGACTCAACATGCACGAGAAAATCCTACTGTATGCATTAGCGTCCTACGTTTCCTCAGATGACTCGCCCGTTCGCTCTCGTGATTTGTACCGACGGTACGAACGGTTT
This sequence comes from Haloterrigena sp. KLK7, assembly GCF_037914945.1. Lineage (NCBI taxonomy): Archaea > Methanobacteriati > Methanobacteriota > Halobacteria > Halobacteriales > Natrialbaceae > Haloterrigena > Haloterrigena salinisoli. Next base: position 88,460 of record NZ_CP149790.1, on the reverse strand, counting down.
TGCACAGAAGCTGGTCACGATTCGTTGACGAGTCGATGGATGCACGATCATCTCGATGAACTCGAGATGCTCGGATTGATTGCCGTCGAAAAACGAAACGAGGGGAGTACTGGGGGCCAATACAAGACGATCGAGTTAGTTCAGGATTTGACCGCAGTACTCGATGCGTTGGATGAGACGATCGAATCGGTGGGCGTCCATCAGGCGGTACGGTCGACGTTGGATTCGTAATACGACTCGGGCAAGAAACTCCGAGTGGTCGGCTTTTCTAGACACAATCCCCGTCACAAACTCAGGAAACTGCTGTGTGGGAGACCGAATACCGCAGAAACACGGGAAACGGAGGGTATTCTCGACTAGTTTTTCTGGACGCCCCCGGGTCCCCCCCTCCCCCTCGAGGCTCCGGTCGCGAAAAGACACACGAAAACTGGGGTGTGAGAGACGACCGCCAAACTACCGATCAGCTGTCCACTGTCCAGCACAGCAACGCTCCCTCGTCCAACCGTTCGAGGCGCTCGAGACTGAGCGACGGAAACTCCTCGACGAACCCCTCGCCGTCGGCCAGCGTCGGCGCGTCGCGGCCGCCGATTACTTTCGGCCCGACGAACAGCCGCAACTCGTCGACCAGCCCGGCCTCGAACAGCGAGAAGATGAGTTCGCCGCCGCCCTCGACCATGATTCGCTCGAGGCCTTCCCGCTCGAGGGCCGCGAACGCCCGCAGGAGGTCGACCCGGTCGTCGCCCGCGGTCACGAGCTCCGCGTGGTCGGCCAGGTCCATCCGCGGACCGACGGGAGCGGCCTCGCTCAGGCAGACGTAGGTCGTCGCCGCGTCGTCCAGCACCGCGGCGTCGGTCGGGGTACGCCCCCGCGAGTCGACGACGACGCGGGCCGGCTGTTTCGGCTCTCCTCGCTCGAGTCGCCGCTCGCACAGCGACTCGTCTTTGACGGTCAGATGCGGATCGTCGGCGAGGACGGTACCGACGCCGACGACGACGGCGTCGCTGTCGGCCCGGAGTCGATCGACGCGCTCGAAGTCCGCCTCGCCGCTGATCGCGAGCTGTTCGCGACGGCGCGAGGAGAGTTTGCCGTCCGCGCTCGTGGCGGCGTTGACGACGACGTGCATAGGACTCCTGCGTGACGGACCGTAAAGAAACACCGTGTACTGACCGTGTCGTGGTCGAGCGACTCGACGGTCGCCCTACCGGTCGCAACTGTCGCCTCGATCGCGACTGTTGTCGGTCACGACCGCTCCGTCGATCGGCTACTGGACTTCGATGTCGCCGCTCATCGTCGCCTGGTGGGGCTCGCAGACGTACTGGGTCATCTCGCTCGTGACCTCGTCGATCGTGAGGGTCTGGGTCTCGCCTTCCTCCGACATGATTTCGGTCTCGTAGTCGTCGACGACCTCGTCGCTATCATTCAGGATCTGGATGTTGTGGCCGGCGCCGTCCATGTTCTCCCAGATGATATCGTAGGACTCGCCCTCCTGGAGGGTGAGCGTCGGGTTCTCCTCGCCGGCGATCTGGTCGGGGATGGCGCCCTGCCAGGCCTGCGTCTGGCCGCCGAGTCCGATCTCGCCGGGTTCCAGCGCCCCGCTGCTGCCGCCTTCCGACTCGTTACCGCCTTCCGATTCGTTGCCACCTTCTGATTCGTTCGTCTCGTTGCCACCCTCTGTTTCGTTCGTTTCGTTACCGGCTTCCGACTCGTTTGTCTCGTTGTCGCCCACCGACTCGTTCGTCTCGTTGCCACCCGCCGACTCGTTCGCCCCCTCCTCGCCGTTGCCCGACTGATTTTCCTCGCTGCCGTTTCCACCGGGACCCCCGCCGCCGCCACAGCCGGCGAGCAGGGCCGCTACGGCCGTACTTCCGCCGAGTCGGAGCACCGTCCGTCGTGACCGTTGATCGTCTCGAGACATGGACTCCCTCGGGATACGTTGACAAGTGTCATAAGACGATTCCCGGAAGATGCCGGGGTTAGACCGGTTCAGACGGCGAGTCCGACGTCGACGACGACCATCACGACGAATCCGACGACGAACGTCAGGGTGGCCTCGTCGGCGTAGCCGTGGCCGTGGCTCGCGGGGATCATCTCCCGGAAGATGACCGCGAGCATCGTTCCGGCGGCGAAGCCGGCCGCCAGCGGGAAGAGTCCGGTGACGACCGAGACGAGGGCGAAGCCGATCGCGGCCGCGGCCGGTTCGGGAACCGCACCGGAGAGCATCGTATAGAGTATCGTCTTCGGCTTCGAGAGCCCGGTTCGACTCGCCGGAATCGCCATCGCGAAGCCGTCGGGGACGTTCTGGACCGCGATCGCGATCGCGAGCGCGATCCCGACGCCCTCGAGGCCGCCCGCGAAGGCGATACCGATGGCCAGCCCCTCCGGGACGTTGTGAATGGTGATCGCACTGCCGACCAGGATCGCCTGCCGGAGGTCGTCGTCCGGCGCGGGAACGGCATCCTCGTCGCGCGCGTCGGTACCGTCGGTCGCCCCTCCGTCGGATTTCCCCTCGCCGGGCGGTGACTTCGGCTTGGCCTCGAGTTCGACCTCCGACCCCGAGATCGGCGGGTAGGTCCCGTTCGCTTCGCCCGTGATGAGCAGGTGGATGTGGGGAATGAGCCGGTTCGCGACCAGCAGGAAGACGCTCCCCAGGAGGACGCCGGCGACGACCTCCCACAGCGAGCCGAACTCGAGACCGGGGACGACCAGCGCGAAGACGGCCGCACCGAACATGATCCCGGCCGCGAGACCGAGCGCGGCGTCGTAGAAGCGGTGGCTGATCCGCTCGGTCACGTACACCGGTAGTGCGCCGATTCCGGTCGCCGCGCCGGCCAGCGTTGCGATCATCACGACTTCCCCGAGCGTGCTCACGAGTACTTCGACATCGCGGTTACTGGGGGAAAACGTTCACGATCGCTGAAATCCACGACTCACTCCCTCGTCGGTTCGATCTGGACCTCCGGCCGTCGGCCCGGAAAGCATATTACGTGAATGTATATATAGTAGTCAATGACAGTCCCCGTATGGAAACTCACTCGGACATCGTTCGGCCGCCGGGTGTTCGATGCGCTCGCGGATGTGGGGGTGATGTTCTCGCGACTCGAGCAGTTCACGTACGCGTTCGACGGTTCGGTACCGGAGATCGCCGTTCCCGATGCGATTTCCCTTCGCGTCGACGCGCCGGCGGCGTTCTCCCTTTCGGGCCGAATGAATCGACCGGAGCTCTCCGACCGAGACCGACTCGTCGCCGCGGTCGCGAACGGTCGCGTCGTCGGCGTCCAGCCCGTCACGATCGACCGTCCGTTCCCCGTCGAGCCGCTACAGCGAACGATCGAGTTCGACGGCGCGTACTTCTGGGGACTGTACGTCGATCCCGCGTGGCGCCGCCGGGGCGTCGCGACGGCGCTCGTCGCTCGAGCGCTCTCGTTCGTCGCCGAACGGACCGATCGGGCGCGCGTCCAGACGCTCGTCGGCAGCGACAACGTCCCGTCCAAGCGGCTGCTGACCGGTGTGGGATTCGAACGGACGCGCGTGCGCTCGTACTATCGGCTGTTCGGGGCGCGACACAGGGGCCAGCGGAGGGTCTGAGGTGCGCCGTCGACTCGCCCCCGCGGACTACGCCACGCTCGTCGGCTTGGGGCTGGGATGGACGGCGGTCACGCTGTTCCGGCTGGATCGACCCAACGCGGCCACCCTGACGCTACTGCTGGCGTTTCTCTGCGACAAGGCCGACGGCTGTCTGGCGCGGCGCGGCTACGGTTCGTCGCTCGGCCACCAGCTGGACGCGCTGGCGGATGTCGTCATTTACCTCGTTCCGACGGCGATCGTGCTCTCGGCGCTCGTCGCCGGGGCGCCCGTCCTCGAGAGTCTCGCCGGGACCGTCGTCGTCGGATTCGGCGTTCTGCGACTGGCCCGGTACTCCGTCGACGGTAGCCACACCGTCGACGGGACGCCGTACTACAGGGGACTCACGGCATTTCACGTCGCTGCATGGGCGCTCGTCGTCAGACTGGCCGTCGCGTTGACGGCCCTCCCCGCGCCGGTCGGGGCGCTCGCGATCGTCGTCGCGGCGCCGCTGATGATCGCCCCGATTCGGATCCCCGTGACGCGGCGTCAGTTCGTCGGCGCGGTCGTCGTCGGCGGCGTCATCACGTCGGGCACACTGATGTAGAGACGCCCGCGTGCGGGAACGCTTTTTACGTTCCCGTTCGAACTGCGAGTGATGGAACTCGATGACCATGCCGAGGATCTCGCCTCCGACCTCGGTGTCGACAAAGAGGAGGTCAAATCCGACCTGCAGAACCTGGTGGAGTACAGCGTTCCCGTCGACGAGGCCAAACAGAGCCTGCGACGGAAGTACGGCGACGGCTCGAGCGGCGGCGGCACTCCCTCGAGTAAGGACATCGCCGAGATCACGCCCGAGGACGGCAACGTCACCGTGACGGGCGTGGTCCTGACCGCCGGCAAGCGATCGATCCGCTATCAGGGCTCGGATCACGTCATCGTCGAGGGCCGACTGGCGGACGAGACCGGCGCGATCGATTACACCGCCTGGGAGGACTTCGGACTCTCGCCCGGCGACACGATCACCGCGGGCAACGCGGGCGTCCGCGAGTGGGACGGCGAACCCGAACTCAACTTAGGCGAGAGCACCTCGCTGTCGTTCCAGGACGAATCGCTCGACGTTCCCGACGCGTACGCCGACGAGATCGGCGGCGACGCCCAGTTAGCCGACCTCCAGACCGGCGACCGCGCGGTGACCGTCGAGGTGTCCGTCGTCGAGTGCGAGCGGCGGACGATCGACGGCCGCGACGGCGAGACCGAGATCCTGAGCGGCGTCTTCGGCGACGAGAGCGGCCGCCTGCCGTTCACGAACTGGGATCCCGCCCCCGAAATCGAGGAGGGCGGCTCCGTCCGGATCGAGAACGCCTACGTCCAGGAGTTCCGGGGCGTCCCCGAGGTCAACGTCTCGGAGTTCTCGACGGTCACCGCCGTCGACCGCGAGATCGAGGTCGGCGCGGACTCGACGACGATGGACGTCGGCGAGGCCGTACGGACCGGCGGGATCTACGACGTCGAACTCGTCGGTAACGCCATCGCGGTCCGGGACGGGTCGGGACTGATCCAGCGCTGTCCGGAGTGTTACCGCGTCATCCAGAAGGGTCAGTGTCGGACCCACGGCGACGTCGACGGGATCGACGACCTGCGCGTGAAGGCGATCCTCGACGACGGCACCGGCGCCGTCACCGTCGTCCTCGACGACGAACTCACTCAGGACGTCTACGGCGGAACGCTCGAGGACGCCCTCGAGCAGGCCCGCGAGGCCATGGATCAGGAGGTCGTCGCGGACACGATCCGCGAGCGCATCGTCGGTCGCGAGTACCGCGTGCGCGGCCACCTCTCGGTCGACGAGTACGGCGCGAACCTCGACGCCGAGACCTTCGACGAGAGCGACGACGACCCCGAGACGCGTGCCACTGCCTTCCTCGAGGAGGTGAGCGCATGAGCGCGAACGGCGACGGCGAAGACGACGAGGAGATTCCGGGGCGAGAGGTCGCCTACCGGCTGTTCGCCGCGGAGTACGACGACGCGTCGTTCTCCTACGCCGAGAGCGACGAGGAACGGGCGCCCAACTACGTCATCTCGCCGACCGGCGCCCGACTCAACCGCGTCTTCGCGGTGGGCACCCTCACCGAGATCACCGCGGTCAACGACGAGATGGTCCGAGCCCGCGTCGTCGACCCGACCGGCGCGTTCGTCGTCTACGCCGGCCAGTACCAGCCCGACGAACTCGCCACGCTCGAGCAACTCGAGCCCCCCGCGTTCGTCGCGGTGACCGGCAAGGCCCGAACGTTCCAGCCCGACGACTCGGACCAGGTCTACACCTCGCTTCGCCCCGAGAGCATCGCGACGGTCGACGCCGACACCCGGGACCGCTGGGTCGTCAGCGCGGCCGAGCAGACTCTCGAGCGCGCCGGCACGTACGCCGCGGCCGCAGAAAGCGGCGCGAGCGGGGACGCCCTGACCGAGGCGCTCCTCGAGGCTGGCGTCGATAAGGGCCTCGCAGCGGGGATTCCGCTCGCACAGGACCACTACGGGACGACGCCGGCCTACCTCGCGGCCCTGCGCGACTGCGCCCTCGAGGCCGTCGAGGTCGTCGCGGGCGAGCGCGATCAGGTCGAGGCGTTCTCGCTCGCGCCCGACGACTCGAGTCCCGACGCCGACGCCTCGTTCGCGTCGCTGGCCGACCTCGTCGACCTCGATCTCGAGGGTTTCGAGTCGGCGACCGCGGCCGGGGCGGAAGCCGAGCCCGAACTCGAATCAGAGCCAGAGCCGGAACCGGCCGCAGCGACGTCCGGAACCGGCTCGGCCGCAGGCACGGCGACCGGAACGGACCGAGAGTCCGCGTCAGACTCCGATCTCGACGTCGAATCCGAGATGGACGAGGCGCCCGAGGCCGAGGCGGAACCGCCGACGGAATCGACGCCCGAGAGCGCGGCACCGGCCGCCGAGACGGCCGAGGCGGCGCCGACCGGAACGGGCGTGACCGACACCGAAGCGGAGGCGACCGCCGACGTCGCTGACTCCGACGAACCGCCCGTTACCGACTCTGAACCGTCCGAAACTGCCGAACCGACCACCGGATCCGAGGAAACGGACGTCGGCGACTTCGAGACGACGGACGAACCCGCCGAGTCGGACGCTGATCTCGAGACCGGTACCGAGACCGACGTCGACCTCGAGACTGACGCTGAGACGGATGCCGGTCTCGAGACCGGTACCGAAGCCGACGACGAGGGCGAAGAGCTCGGCGACTTCGACGCCGACGACGTCGGCGACGGCGGCATGTACGAGATGGACGAGGAGGAACGCGAACAGCTCGAGGAGGAGTTCGGCGCCGAGTTCACGACCGGCGCGGAAGTCGAGGAGCCCGGCGAGGCCGACATCGACGTGCCGGAGCCCGACGACGAACCCGTCGACGAGTTCGAGACCGAACGCGAGGCGGCTGCGGACGCCGCGGCGACCGACGAACCTGCCGAACCGTCCGACTCCGCCGGAACCGAATCGGTCGACGACGACCTCGGCGCTCCGCCGGAGTCGGGACTCGAGGCCGAATCGGAAGCGGAACCGGCGGAACCGGATGACGACGAGACCACCGCCGAGTCGGCCGAGACGGAATCCGGTGAGGGCGCGGACGACGAACCCGCGGACGACGAACCCGCGGACGACGTCGACCTCGAGGACTACGTCGTCGACACGATGGAAGACCTCGACGACGGCGACGGCGCCGACCGGACCGAACTCGTCGAGCGAGTCGCCGACGAGACCGGCGCGTCCGAGGACGAGGTCGAGGACGCGATCCAGGACGCGCTGATGGGCGGGCAGTGTTACGAGCCCAACGACGAGACCCTGAAGGCGATCTGATCGGCGATCGATGTCCGACGCGCCTCGCTCCGACGCGGCTCGCGATTCGGCACCGCCCCGCGTCGAGCCCGTTCCCGGCGAACCGGCCGCGACCGCCACCGTCGGAACCGAGCGCGTCCTGCTCGTCGCCGACTACCACGCCGGCTACGAGGCCGGCCTGCGCTACGAACGCGGCGTCGACGTTCCCAGCCACGCTCCCGAGCGACGGGAGCGGTTGCTCGAGTTACTCGAGCGCACCGCTCCCGACCGACTCGTCGTGCTCGGCGATCTGATGCACTCGATCGGTGATCCGGGCGGCGCGGAGCGCGGCGAACTCGAGGTCCTCTTCGAGGCGTTCCCGCCCTCACTGTCGGTGACGGTGGTGAAGGGGAACCACGACGGCGGCATCGAGGACTGGCTCACCCCCGAGAGCGAACGCGAGGTCGCCGCGCTCGAGTTCGATCCGGAGTCCGTGACGGTCACGCCAGGCGCCGGCGTCGCACTCGGTGACGGCGCCGTCGGCGTCTGTCACGGCCACACCTGGCCGGCGCCGGCGGTCCTCGACTGCGACGTCGTCTGTCTGGGTCACGAACACCCCTGCGTTCGCCTCGAGGACGAGGTCGGCGGCAGCCGCGTCGAGCGGGCGTGGCTGCGCGGCCGGCTCGATCCCGCCCCGTTCCGCGAGCGTCCCGAGTACGAGGGCGTCTCGTGGCTCGAGCGAGACGACGCGGCGCCGCCGCGGGTCGTCGTGGTCCCGGCCTTCAACGACCTCGTCGGCGGCACGTGGGTCAACCTGGCGAACCAGTCGTTTCTCTCGCCGTTCCTGCCCGCGGGATTGGTCGACGGCGAAGCGTATCTGCTGGACGGGACGCGGCTCGGACCGTACGATTCGGTGTAGTCGGTTCTGGATTCGGCCGCGACACCGCCAGCGCATGTAAGCCGAATCACCATCCCGTGACCGCGAGAACGGGACGTATGCCCATGGAAACGTACCGGCTCGAGCTACGGGAAACGGAGACCAACGGGATCGACGCCGACGTCTACGCTGACGACGTGATCGAGGAATCGACTCGAGTCGACTACGAGGCTCACGACATCGAGCCGCCCGAGTCGCGCGACGAGGAGCCGGCCTACAGCGAAGAGGTCACGGCCGACGTGACGACGCTGGACCTGCAGTACCAGCGCGACGACGGCGGTTTCGAGTTTCGACTGCTGGGCGATCGGGACGAACTGACGCGAATCAGGATCGACGACGAGGAGTGGAATCTGAACTGAGGGGATCGTGGCCGCGATCGGTGCCGGCGATCGACCGTCGTCTCAGGCCTGCCGGGAGGCCTCGGGGAAATTGAGCTTTCGGGCGACGACCGCGGCCAGTCGCTCGGCCAGCGGACTGCGGTCGATCATCGCCGTCCGGTGGAACCACGCCTGAGCGAAACACGGGAGCGCGGCGGCGAGGCTCACGAAACCGCTCACTGCCCACGGTGTCCCGCCGGTTACGAGCCACGCGACGCTTCCGACGCCGACGAGACAGAGGACCGCGCCGCTGGCGACGTACGCCCGCCAGAGCCGCGGTGCTCGAGCCCGTTGCTCGTCGGTATACGAGCGCGCTTCGTAAACGGAGAATCCCCCGCCGACCACGAGGAGGAGCGAGAGGAAGCCGAAGAACACGTTGAGCATACTCGATAGTTCCCCCCGACTCCCCATAACTGTTTCCCGACCAACACGTGGACCGGTCGAGACCGGACGGTGAGAACGCCGTTTCGTAATTCGTGCCGGGTACCGATCCGCCACTGATCGCCGTTACTCCCGCTGGACCGTCTTCGACTCGATGCGGTCTCCGTCGCGCCACTGGTAATAGTAGTACGTCGTTCCGGCGATCTCCTTGACGGTAACCGTCGCCCGTTCCGGGACGTCTGGGGGGTACTCGCGGTCGGAATCGGTAGCGTCGCCATCGTCACTGGCGTCGTCGGTCTCGCTACCGGTATCACTGCCGTGTTCGCCCGGAGTCGAACTCGTCTCCGCACTCGTCGACGCCTCAGACTCCCCTGCGGTCGATTCCGTCCATGCCGCGAGCGCCTCGAGATACTCCCCGATAGCGCGGAGTTCGTCGGCGTCCCGATCCTCGAGTCGCGCCAGCGCCTCCCTGGCGTCGCGGTCGAGATCGGACGGCGGCGTCGGTCGGTCGCGATCGTTCGTCATCGGGTCGTCTCGAGGGTGGGTCGCCGCCGGTAAAACGTCCGCCGGTTCCGGACGACGCGCAGGTAGACTGGCCAGTCCGTTATCCCGGATCGTCTCGGACGTCGCTCAGCGCATTCGCTATCGACTCACACATTTGCTTTCCGACGAAATTCCGTCGAATACGGTACTAGACCCCTTTACTCGATATATACACAATCTACGTGTAGATTTATATACGCGAACGGGGACGATCCCGATGACAATGAGTTCACAGGAGCAGCGATCGCGATCCCGGATCGAACCGGTTCCCGACGACCTCGACTCCGCGCAGGCGAAACTCGTCTACCTCTGTCTCGAGGCGACGGGTGGCGCCACGGCCGACGATCTGGGCGACCTGCTGGCGATGAAGCAACTCTCGATCCTGAGTCTGCTGAACACGCTCTCGAGTGACGGATTGATCGAACAGCGCGGCGAGGAGTACGTCGTCGCGAACTGAGCGGTCGGATCGGAACTGAGGAACTAGCGAGCGTTCTCTGAGCGAACCCAATCACGTCTTCTCGGAGGTTCGATTGAGAGGGTCAGTTAGACGGAGACACCCACCCCATCGTGTTCAGTGTTTTCGACTGGAGGTGGTAACCTTATCGAGATCTACGACTCTATCGGCTAATTAGTGATTCTTTGAGCGTTTTAACAGAACCGACAAGAACTGGTAGCTGGGATTCCCGGGCACCCCATGTTTCCGCTCTATAGAATCCGAGTTCACTTTGTCGTCTCGCCAGTGCAACGGGCACACACCACCTTTCCGCTCTATACCTAACGGAGATACTCTATTGATGGATATTTATACGGAATATGAATAGGGGAGCTCTTCTATTGCGGAAAGAATCGATGATGGCGATACGAATCTGAACTGGAGCTGAGTTGCGAGTATAACTCGTCCTTGCAATCGTCTGAGAACGGTATTCCTGAATAGCCAGAATAGGATTATGCTACCTATATCGATAAATATATAAATAATCATTGAATCTCCGTAGCGCCTTCGAAGCAGTCGATGCTGTACATACCAGATTTCTCTGTGTGCCTCCCTAAGCGTCTCTTATGGATCTATAGAGCGGAAAGGTGGGGTGGGGGTGCTCAATTCTCCTTTCGAACTCATCTCTTGGTTCCTCGTTCAATGATACCACCCACTTCAGGTTCGTTAGAGCGGAAATGTGGTTTCGAAAGACACCCCTCCTTTCCGCTCTATAATCCCTCGAGAGCGCTTCTTCTCCGATCTTTATCTGATATAGAGCGGAAGCATGGCTCTATTTCAGAACTTTTATTTCAATATATCTCAACCAATAAAGTATGCCAACGGATTTCTTCGGAGGGATCTCATCGGTCTTTAAAAACAAGGATATGGTCCAAATAGACTACGTCGTTGACGAGGACCGAATTATCGGTCGCGATGACGAACTTGAGTCCCTTGCACAGTCCTTATACCCGGCAACGAACGGCTCCAAACCCTCTAACTGTCTCGTCTACGGGAAACCCGGGACCGGGAAATCGCTCTCTGTGAAGTTCATCACACAACGCCTCAAGGAAAAGGCCAAAGTAAACGACTACTCGGTCGGAATCGCATACGTCGATTGTTCGCAGAGTTCGAGCGAGACCGATGCGGTCATTCGAATCGCTCAGCAACTCAACGATCCAGACGTCTCCGGTGTCCGAATTCCCGATACTGGCCTATCTACTGGACAGTTCTATCAGCGAGCGTGGGAAGCGATGGACGCCACTCTCGACGTGTCGATCGTGATCCTCGATGAGATCGATAAACATCACTCCTACGACGATCTCCTGATGACGCTCTCGCGAGCGGGCGAGGCCAACAAATTGACTAACTCGTCTCTCGGCGTCATCGGAATCAGCAACAAACCGCGATTCACTGATAAACTCAACGAGCGGACGCTCTCGAGTCTCGGCGAGCGCCGCCACGTGTTCCCGCCGTATACTGCAACTCAGCTCAAGGAAATTCTCGAAGCCCGCAAAGACGCCTTCAAAGAGGGAGTACTTGAGGAGGGAATCACGGCGAGAGTCGCCGCCCTCTCTGCGCGGGAGTACGGTGATGCGAGAAAGGCGATGGATATTTTCAGATACGCCGGTGAGATCGCCAACGAAACCCAGTCTGAAGTCGTCAAAGATGAATTCATTGACGAGGCGTTTGAACGTGCCGAGCGCGATGAAATCCTCGAGATCATCTCGACGCTCCCCTATCATTCCACCCTCGTTATCCAATCGGTCGCCGCGTTAGCAGCCGATCGGAACACTGAGCAAGAGCCCGTCACAACGACAGAAGCCTACAGCCTCTATAAGCGGAAGTGCTCTCTCGAGGAAATCAGTCCGCTCTCGGAACGGCGGGTTCGTGATCTCCTCGAAGAGGCGGAGTTCCTCGAAATCATCACTCGAACTACCAAAGCCGCAGGGAAAGCCAAAGGCAGCCGTACGACGATCACGCTGGTAGACGATCCGGAGAAAACGCTTGAAGCCTGCAAACTGATCGAGCCTGACGAGTGAAAGAGGCTATAGAGCGGAAAGGTGGGGTGGGCGTCCTCAATTTATATAGCTATGTCTGCTTGTTCGACGACTACCGTATCCTGTTTACACTCCGATCACCCCCCCCTCCTCATCAGTTCACGCGGTGTCATCTCTCTCCGCCGTCTATTCGTGTAGCGAGGTCCTGACTGCCACGACCAGATAGAGACACTCTCGTGAAAAGTGGGGGTGGAGGTCCAACGACACCCCTGAATTTCGGCATCCAGCAGACACTCGAGGACCGGAAGCCCCCTCCGTTCCCTACTCGAACGGTCGCTCCTCGAGTCAACGATGCCTCACCGATCGCTGACACACTCGTGGCTACTCTCCTCGAGACTACGACGGAAAAACAAGCGGAACGGAACCGAGGACCGACGCCGATCGGCAAACCTCGACGGTCAGTACTGTTCGAGGTACCGGTCGATCTCCCATTGGGAGACGTCGACGAGGTACTCCTCGAACTCCTGGCTCTTGGCCTCGACGAACTTCGGTGCGACGTGCTCGCCGAGCGCGTTGTAGATGACCTCGTCCTCCTCTAAGGCCTCGACGGCCTCGCCGAGGTTCGACGGCAGCGTGTCGATGCCGTACTCCTCGCGCTTGGCCTCGTCGAACTCGTAGATGTTCTCCCGGACCGGGTCGGGACACTCGAGGTCCTGCTCGATGCCGTCGAGACCGGCGTGGATCATGACGGCGAAGGCGAGGTACGGGTTACACGAGGGGTCCGGCGAGCGCAGTTCGATGCGCGAGGCGGCCGGGACGCGGGCGGCCGGCTTGCGGACCAGCGCCGAGCGGTTGCGGTCCGACCAGGCGACGTAGACCGGCGCCTCGTAGCCCGGCACCAGACGCTTGTAGCTGTTCACGGTGGGGTTCGCGACCGCCGTGATCGCCGGCGCGTGCTCGAGGATGCCCGCGAGGTAGGAGTGCGCGGTATCGCTGAGGTTGAACTCGTCGTCCTCGTCGTGGAACGCGTTCTCGCCGTCCTCGGTCATCAGCGACATGTGCGTGTGCATGCCCGAGCCGTTGATCTTCGGGATCGGCTTGGGCATGAACGTCGCGTGCAGGTCGTGTTCGGCGGCGATGGCGCGGACGACGGTGCGGAAGGTGGCGACGTTGTCCGCGGTCGCCAGTGCGTCGTCGTACTCGAAGTTGATCTCGTACTGGCCGCGAGCGACCTCGTGGTGGCTGGCCTCGATCTCGAAGCCCATGTCCTCGAGGCCGTAGATGATGTCGCGGCGGACGTCCGAGGCGAGGTCTTTCGGCGCGAGGTCGAAGTAGCCACCGTGGTCGGCGGTGTCGGTCGTCGCGTGGCCCTCCTCGTCCTCCTCGAACATGAAGAACTCCGGCTCGGGCGCGAAGTTGACATCGTAGCCCATCTCGTTTGCGCGCTCGATGGCCCCTTTGAGGACGTTGCGCGGGTCGCCCTCGAAGGGTTCGCCCGTGGAGGTGTTGTAGACGTCACAGATCATCCGGGCGGACGCCCCGTCCTCGCGCTGTCTCCAGGGGAGGACGGCGAACGTGTCCGGATCGGGAACCAGACGCATGTCCGATTCCTGAATGCGGACGAAGCCCTCGATCGAGGAGCCGTCGAAGTAGATCCCCTCGGTGAAGGCCTTCTCGGCCTGGCGGGCCGGCACGGAGACGTTCTTCACCGTCCCCAGGATGTCGGTGAACTGCAGTCGAAGGAAGTCGATGTCCTGTTCTTCGATCTCGTCCAGTACCGCCTCTTCCGCGGACGTGAGATTTCCGCTTGTCATCTTCTGTCGAGTAGGACATTGGATTCTAATACTAAAGTTCTACTGATGTTGGCGAATACTCCTATAGAGAGATAAATATGGACGTATGTTGTTTAGAATAGGGTGTATCAGGGGTTGCGACTAACAACGTCTGAAAAACGTCGGAGAAAACTGAATAGACGTGGAGGGGTAACCGAGCGTCCGTGACGAACGGACCGGAGAACGGCACTAACCGGAATCTCATCTGGGATCGCACGCGAGATGCACATCGGTGGGATGTCCACGGCTCAGCGGCACAGTTGACCGAGCACGGACAGCTCGTCAGCGCTGTCGTCGTTCGATCGGCGGGACCGTTATCGCCCCGACGCCCGATAGTCCGACGTCGATGGTCGCTCGCCAGACCCGAATCGTGGTCCGGATCGTTCGCTGCCACGTCGCGGTCGGCCGAGGGGTCGACCGATCGGGCGTCGCGTCGTCGGGACGCGGCCGTTTCGCGAGCGTCGTCTCACAGACGGGGCAGTCGTATTCGACGTGTCGGTCCCGCGTCCGGCGAACCCAGTCGCCGTCGATCGGGTTCGCGTGGTCGCACTCCCAGCAGAACAGGGTCGATTTCCGGGACACTGGCGGACGCTCGTCGGAGGTGGTTGCGGGCCGAGTCATCGACTGGTCCGACGGGGACGGCGCGTAAAGCCGTCGGCTATGGTTCGAATCGTCCACGCGAGTCCTCGCCCGTATACGAGCGATTTCGATCGAAACGGCGCTGTCTCCTGGCGCGACAACCGGTCGCCTCGCCGGCGGCTATGGAGCGGCTTCGAGGGTCGACGATCCAGTCGCGACGACCGATTCGCAGTCACGCTCCTCCCGCCGATTCAGACGAATTCATCCGAGTAGATCGGCGGCGAGTCCGTTCATTACGTCGGATTTCTCCACCCGGAACGTCGTCTCGAGTCGGGTCACGCTGCTGCTGGCCGTCGCCTGCCGCCGTCACCGATTTCAGCGAGAAACCGATAGGGACGGTATGGACGGACCATCCAGCCCGACGTCCCTCGAGACCGGCGACGACCTCGACGCTTTCCTCGAGGACCACGACGTCGCCCTCGTCGAGTTTTACACCAGCGGCTGTACGATGTGTCAGGCGATGGAACCGGTTCTGGGCAACGTCGCCCGCGCGACCGGAGTGCCCGTCGCGTTGATTAATCCCGGCGACGATATCGGTCTCGTCGACCGGTTCGAGATCCGCTCGGTGCCGACGCTGATCGTGTTCGCCGACGGCGAGGAGATCGATCGCCGCGCCGAGGGGTTCGTCGGGGCCGACGACGTCGTGGCGATGCTCGAGGACGACGTGCCCGAGGCCGTCGACGCCGACGCCGCCTGAGTCCCTCGAGTCGCTACTCGTCGTCGGGCTCGAGGTCGGTCGGGTCGACCTCGCCCTCGAGGTATCGCTCCCCTAACTCCGTGATGTCGTACATTCCGATGGCCTGCTTCTCCAGCAGGCCGCGCTTGGTGAGCTCTCGGCAGCGGTAGGCGGCGTGGGGCGCGCGACAGACGCCCTCCTCCTCGATGTGGTCGGGATCGAAGATGTAGTTCTCCCGCATCAACTCGAGGATGTCGTCGTCGGCGGGGTCCATCCAGTCGGCGGGGACGTCCGGTTCCGCTTCGTCAGCATCGTCGTCCGCGCTCGGGGCGTTCTCGTCCGGTTCCTCGTCACCGTCGTTCGCGTGCGGTTCGGTCATGCTGGTTCTCCCCGTGAATACGGTCGCGTCGGCCGGAGAAACGCAATCGGGCTACAAGATACTGTTGCATCGCTCCGTCGCGCTCGGGTCCGGGGCGTTCGTGCTACGACCGCGACTCCTCGGGGGCGGCGTAGTCCACGTGGACGTTCGGGACGGCGCCCGGCGCCAGCCCCGTGATCCGACAGTCGACGAACGTCACGTCGACGAGATCACCGGTGAATCGGAACCGGAGCGTCCCGGTTTCGATTGTCCCCTCGACTGACGATCCCGAGACGATCGTCGCCGACTCGCCGTCGTCGTCGACCAGTTCGATCGTCCCGTCGACCGTGATCTCGAAACTCGAGGGCGTCTCGTGACCGATGATCGTCAGCGTGTTCGACGACGGATCGGCGTCTCGAGTCGTCGCGGCGATCGTCGCGGTCGGCGAGTCGGTCGTCGCCGCTGTGGCCGTTCGACTGGTCGGCTCGATCGCGGCCGCTCGATCGTCGCCGTTCGTCGTCTGCGAGTCGCGTGTCGCGCACTTCCGTTCCATATACCGGATGAAGTCGAGCATACAAGCATAAACTTTCCCACCCAACTATCGATCGGATTTGTTGAAATATGAGATATTATTGCTATTCCGAACGCTATTTTCACCAATCAGTGACGGTCGTCGCATTTGATTCGACGACCGATCACGAAACACTTATGGCCGAATCGGAAGAAGAACCGGCCACCGAATTCTATGTCACTCTCTCGCCTGCTCTCCGGTCTCTTTACCGGATCGGAGCCGAACACTGAGTCACCAGCGACGACACAGCACAGTGGCGAGAGCGATCCGTCGCCGACGGTCATCTACGAGTGTCGCACCTGCGGGACGACCGTCTCGGCGGACACGGCCTGCTGTCCGGCGTGTGACGACGACGATATCGTTCGTTACTCGATCGACTGACTGGGCGTCTCGACGTCGGACTCCGCTCCGCTGTGCTCGTATCTGGTCGTCTCGAGCGATTCGTTTTCGTCGATATCGAGGTAAATCGCGAACCCGAGTGCGATCAGGCCGAGCAGGAAGGCCACGAACGAGCCGACCGCACCGGTGAACCCGTCCTTTCCGCGGAGGGTTCGGACGACCGCGTTGCCGATTCCGGCGCTCCCGCCGAGGAGCCCAGTGGCGCCGGCGCCGTACAGGACGACGGCCGGATGGAACTTCTCGATCACGTATCGGGTCTTCAGCCGCCAGATGAAACTCCGGAGCAACAGCAGCGAGACGAACCGCACGAACGGGACGTAGCGGATGCTGCTGGTCTCCTCCCCGTAGACGGCCGACATCGAGACGTCCGCGACGCGACACTCGTTGACGTTGAGGTGCGTCAACAGGTGGTTGAGGAAGCCGTATCGATCGGTAATCGACTCGAGATCGAGCCGTTCGATCGTCTCCCGCGAGATAGCGGTGTAGCCGTTCTGCGGATCGCCGACGGTCCAGTAGCCCGAGGCGAACTTCGAGAGACCGGTGAGCAGGGCGTTGCCGAAGAACCGGAACGCCGACATCCCCTCGCGGTCGTCGGGGTGGAGGAGGCGGTTCCCCTTCGCGTAGTCGGCCTCGCCCTCGACGACCGGGTCGATGATTCGATCGAGGATCGCGGGGTCCATCTGGCCGTCCCCGTTCATCACGGCGACGACGTCCATCTCGTCGTCGGCGGCGTGTTTGTACCCGGTCTTGACCGCCGCGCCGTAGCCGCGGTTCTCCTTGTGGCGGATCGGCACGACCCGCCGGGCGTCGCCGCCGTCGGCCAGCGCGAGCGCCGGCTCGGGTTCGGCGTCTTCGTTGATCCGCTCGGCGACGCGCTGAATCTCTCGCCAGCTGTCGTCCGGCGACGCGTCGTCGACGGCGTAGATCCGATCGACGAAGTCCGGAACCGTCTCGAGGACGGTCCCGACGAACGACTCCTCGTCGTAGGCCGTGACGACGACGCCGATTCGTTTGCCCTTATACATCGTCTGCCCCAGCGTTCTCGAGGGTGCCGTCGGTTTCCGTCGCTCGCTCGTCGGTGCCGCCGTCGGCGGTCAGCGAGCGTTCGTCCGCCGCGATCGCGTCCGCTCCGCCGTTACCCCGCGGCGGCCGTCCGTCCGCCGTTCCGCCGAGGGTGTATCTCCGGTGTGGCGTTCCCGAGAGGTCGACCGCGTCCCGGCCGTCGACGACGATCATCGGCTCGAGGTCGGCCCACGGAATCGACTCGAACTCGGCGTGAGGCGTCACGACGACTGCGGCGTCGAACGACTCGTCCGCAAGATCGTCGAGATCGACCGCTCGAGCGCCGTAGTCGGCGGGATCGACCAGTGGATCGACTCCAGCGACATCCGCGCCGGCGTCTCCCAGCGCGTCGATCACGCCGATCGCCGGCGACGCGCGCGTTTCCTCGACGCCGGGCCGGTAGGTGATCCCGAGGACGACGACGGACGCGTCCTCGAGGTCGGTGCCGGTCGCCTCGAGTTCCCGCTCGAGTCTGTCGACGGTGACGGCCGGCATCTCGTCGTTGATCCGGCGGGCCGTCCGCGTCAGGTCCATCGGCGCCTCGGCCTGCGACAGCAAGAAGTGCGGGTAGAAGGGGATGCAGTGGCCCCCGACGCCCGGCCCGGGATCGTGGAGCTGGCACATCGGCAGGTCGTTGGCCGTCCCGATCGCCTCGCGGACCGAGATGCCGAGTTCGTCGGCCAGCCGACCCAGTTCGTTGGCCAGTCCGATGTTGACGTCCCGGTAGACGCCCTCGAAGACCTTGACGGCCTCCGCGGTCGTGGCGTCCGAGACCGGGTGGACCTCGTTGTCGGAGAGTTCGTCGTAGACGACGGCCGCGGCCCGGGTGCTCTCGTCGTCGATCCCGCCGACGACCTTGGGATACGCGCCGCGGATGTCTTCCAGCGCGCGGCCGCTGGACGTCCGCTCCGGACAGAACGCCAGTCCGAACTCGTCGGCCGCGAGGCCGCTTTCCTGTTCCAGGTGCGGCTGAATGACGTCCCGGCAGGTTCCCGGCGGGAGCGTCGACTCGGCGATGACCAGGTCGCCCGGCGCCAAGCCGGCGGCGATGTCGTCGACGACCGACTCGACGGTCGCCAGGTTCGGTTGGTCGTCCTCGTCGAGCAGCGTCGGGACGATGATCACGTGGATCCGCGCGTTCGCGGCCGCCGCGGGGCCGTCCGTCGTCGCCTCGAGTCGACCGGCGTCGACCTGTTCGGCGACGAGCTCGTCCAGTCCGGGCTCGCCGATGACGTGGCTCTCGCCGTCGTTGATCCGCTCGACGACGTCAGGGTCGATGTCGACGCCCGTGACGTCGCCCGTCGTTTCGGCGTAGACCCCCGCCAACGGCAGCCCCATCTTCCCGAGGCCGTAGACGGCGACCGGGATCTCGCCGTCGGTCAGCAGCTCGCGCTGGCGCGCCGGTTCGATCGCCGCGTCGTAGAGGCCGGTGTCGATTTCGTCGGCGGAGTCGTCGCCGACCATCAGGCCTCCACCTCCCGTTTCTCGCTCTCCTCGGTGACCATCGAATCGATCGTCTGGACGGTCTCGAGGGCCTCGATCCCGTCTTCCGCGGTGACGACCGGCTCGGAACCGGTCCGGACGGCCTCGACGAACGCCTCGAGCTCGTGGCGCAGCGGCTCGCCGTTGTCGACGCGCGGCCGTTCGACGACGCTCTCGTGGCGGTACCGGCGCTTCCCGTCGTCGGTGAGGTACTCCGGATAGGAGTCGCGGTGGATCAGCACCGACTGCTCTAAGTAGTCGACCTCGACGAGACACTCGCGGGCGGTGACGGTCAGCGTCCGGACTTTCTTCTGCGTGACGCGACTGGCCGTCAGCGAAGCGACGACGTCGTCGAACTCCATCGTCGCCGTCGCGTACTGACCGCCTTCGGTTCCCGTCGCGGTCACCGAGTCCGGCTGATCGTCGAGCAGGGCCCCGACGACGTCGATATCGTGGACCATCAGATCGAAGACGACGTTGCCCAGCGCGGTGCGATCGAGCGGCGGGCCGAGCCGCTCGGCCTCGACGCTGATGACGTCGAGATCGTCGATCAGGTCGGTCACCGTCTGAACGGCCGGGTTGAAGCGCTCGATGTGACCGACCTGGAGGACGAGACCCCGTTCGTCGGCCTGCTCGGCCAGATCGCGGCCCTGTTCGGTCGTCTCGGCGATCGGCTTCTCGACCAGGACGTGGACGCCGGCGTCCAGACAGGCCGAGACGACGTCGTAGTGTGCCCGCGTCGGGACGGCGACCGTGACGACGTCACAGCGCTCGAGGGCGGTCTCGAACGGGACGGCGTCGGTGGCGTACGCGTCGGCGACTCGCTGCGCGATCTCCTCGTCGTGGTCGGTAACGCAGGCGAGTTCGACATCTTGTAGTTGACTGTACACGCGCGCATGGTTCTCGCCCATGGAGCCGACGCCGATGACGCCGGCCCGAATCGGTCGTGAAGGTGTTTCGTTCATTGGGGGTGGAAGTGGTCGGTCACTGCTTCGACGACGGTTCGGCGGTCGCGCTCCGAGAGGGTCGGATGCACCGGCAGCGAGAGCACGGTTTCGGCCGCCCGCTCGGCCTCGGGGAGCGTCGCTGCGGCCGTACTCACCGTCTCGTAGGCCGGCTGTCGATGGATCGGCGTTCCGTAGTAAACGCCGGTGTCGACGCCACGCTCGTCGAGCGTCGCCGCCAGTTCGTCGCGCTCGTCGGTCCGGATCGTGTACTGGTGGTAGACGTGTCGGTAGCCGTCCGGTTCCGTCGGCGTCTCGACCGGTAGGTCGGCCAATTGTTCGTCGTAGTAGGCGGCGTTTTCTCGGCGTGCCCGGTTGAATTCGGGCAGCCGCTCGAGTTGCTCGCGGCCGATGGCGGCGGCGAGGCTCGTCATGCGGTAGTTGTGGCCGAGGTCGACGTGCTCGTAGCTGCCGCCCTCGCCGACGTCTCGGCCGTGATTGACGAAGCTCGCGGCCCGGTCGGCGAGGTCGTCGCGATCGGTCGTGATCATCCCGCCCTCGCCGGTCGTCATGTTCTTCGTCGGATAGAACGAGAAGCAGGCGGCGTCGCCGAACGACCCGACGCGGTCGCCGTCGATCGCCGCGCCGTGGGCCTGGCAGGCGTCCTCGAGCACGAACAGGTCGTGGTCGTCGGCGATCTCGCACAGCCGATTCATGTCGGCCGCCAGTCCGTAGAGGTGGACCGGCAGCAGGCCGACGACGTCGTCGCGCTCCTCGAGGACGCGTTCGACGGCGTCCGGATCGAGCGTGTACGTCTCCGGATCGATGTCGGCGAAGACGGGCGTGGCGCCGGCGAGTCTGATCGCGTTCGCGCTCGCGACGAAGGAGAACGGCGACGTGAGAACCGCGTCGCCCGCGTCGAGATCCAGCGCCTCGAGGGCCGCGTGCAGGGCGGTCGTCCCGTTGGACGTCGCGACGGCCCGGTCGGTCTCGCAGTAGGCGGCGAACTCGTCCTCGAAGTCCCTGACTTCGGGGCCGTCCGCGAGCATGCCGCTCTCGAGGATCTCGTCGACCCGTTCGACGGCGTCGGCGCTGAGCGTCGGATTCGCGATCGGGACGGAGTCGCCGGTCTCAGCGCCCTCGTCGCTCGGCTCCGGTGCCGACGCGTCGCTCTCCGCCTCGGCGACGCCGCCGTCGGCCTCCGCCACCGGGCCGGCGTCGGCGTCGGTTCCGGACCCGCTTTCGCTGTCGATGTCGGTGTCGGGATCAGTCATGCGATCTGGTTTGCTCCCTCGAGCGGTTCGGGCAACGCCTGCACCGTCGCCGGCGTGCCGACGGCGAGCGTGTCCGGTGGGACGTCCTCGGTGACGACCGCGCCGGCGGCGACGAAGGCGTTCTCGCCGACGGTGACGCCGGGCAACAGCGTCGCGTTCGCGCCGATCGATGCGCCGTCCTCGATCGTCGGTCCCTCGAGGCCGTCGTCCGTCCTGATGGGGTACTCGTCGTTGGTCAGGGCCGCGCTCGGCCCGATGAAGACGTTATCCCCGATCGTCGTCTCGGTCGGAATGTAGACGTTCGTCTGGAGGCTGACGTGCGAGCCGATCGTCGTCTGGCCGTCGATGACCGTCTTCGTGCCGACGAGGACGTCGTCGCCCATCCGCGTCCCTTCCCGGACCAGGACGTCGTGGCCGGTCGTGAACTCGTCGCCGATCGTCACGTCGCCGTAGACGATCGAGCCGGCCCTGATCGTCGCGCCGTCGCCGACTCGCGTCGGCTCGTCGAACTCGCCGTGACCGACCGTCGCATCGTCGTCGACTGTGCAATCGTCGCCGTGGACGAACCCGCTCACGGCGGTCCACCTCCGGAACCGATCCTCGAGTCCGTGCCGTGGGTGCGGAACTGTCGTGTTGGATGATGCATCATTGAGTACTCGATACCCGCGTGGGCAATCATCCGAATACAGCCGGTAGCACGGCTTTGTTATCCCCGCCCTGAGGGTCGCGTAGTCACGAACTATACTGACGCCGACGGTCGTCGCGGAGAAATTACCGCGATACAGCGGGTCCCGACCGCGTTCAGTCGAATCGGACGGCCAGTTACGCCGAAATGTCGACGTAGACGTCAGTCACGACCTGCAACTGGTATAAATCCCTTTCGCAGGGGTAGCCGAGTGATAGTAAAGTGCCAATCCCTCCCATTCGGTGACGTGAGGTATCCGAATAGCCCCGGAACCCGGATTCGGAAACCGGTTTGGGAACGCGAGGACGCCTATGTCTGAACACGAACTGACACAGGCCGAACTGTTCGACGTCTTCAGCAACGCTCGTCGGCGGCGGACCGTCCAGTATCTCAAGCGGCAGGGCGGTGCCTGCGATCTCGCCCCGCTCGTCGAACAGGTCGCTGCCTGGGAAAACGACGTCGACCCGGACGAAGTAACGCGCACGCAGCGTCGGCGGGTGTACATCTCCCTGTACCAGACCCACCTGCCGATGCTCGAGGAACACGGGATCGTCGACTGGGACCCCGACGATCACACCATCGATCTGCTCCCCCACGAGGACGTCTTCGACCCCTACCTCGATCACCGACTCGAGGACCAGCGGGAGTGGCACCGGCCGTACGTGACGGTAACGGCGCTTGGCGTTCTCGGACTCGTGGTATCGTGGCTCTCGATCGGCCCCCTGACGACGGCCGTCGCCCCGGTCGTCGCACTGGCGCTTTGTCTGTTCGTTCTCGCCCTCGCAGTGGTTCAGCACGTCTCGCGGCGACCCGATCTCGAGTTGCCGCTCGGATTGACGAGCTGAACGGCCGTTCGCCCCTGCGCCCCCCAACTGGTTCCGTGCGCCCTTCGATCCCTCGAGACTCGAGTCCGTCCCCGTCCGCCGATCAGCCGGCGACCGAGTCGCGAGCGCGCCGCTCGAGGAGTTCGATCGGATCGATCCGGTGCGCCGTCGGTCTCGGGCTGCTACGGGCGGATCGTCCGCCTGCGGAGTATCCTTTCGGGGAGAGCGGTCTCCAATCACGGACTAACTGACGGGCGTCGACTGATGATCCCTGAACGGCGACCCGGTCTCGGAGTTCCGGCCGATCCCGATTCGACCGTCAGTTCGGACTGACGTGAGCGACGACGGTCCGGGATACGATTCGCAGACAGAACGCCAGTCGCGAGCGGCAGCGGCGATCGATGGCGACGACCTCACGGAGGGCGACGTCGCGGACGCGTCACTCTCCAACGGTGACCCAGAAGTAAGTGTCCTCTTCGGCGTTCTCGTTCGTCGGCTCCTCGGGTGGCTCTCCCTGGTACAGGAGGACGCTAACGCGGACGGTTTCGCCCTCCGACGCCGTCGGCGTGACGTTCAGTTCGCCGTTCCCCGTCGTCCCGTCGTCCAGGGTCGTCTCGAGGCTCTCGAGCCGCGTCCGTTCGACGACGGTGTCGTTTTCGATCACCTGCTCCTGAACGACGACCGTGTAGTCCGTCGATTCGCCCTCCTGATTCGTGATCGAGACGGTCACCGGAACGGATTCGCCGGGCGCGACGTCGTCGGTGATGTTGCCGGCGACCTGCTCCTCACCGTCGGCGCCGCTGTACAGCGCCAGTTCGGTGTAGCCGCCGGTAGACGGCGGGACGAGAAAGCCGAGCAGGAGCGCGCCCGCCGCCAGTCCGATCGTGAGGACGACCAGTATCGAGGACGCCGTCGCGACGGCGCTCTCGTCTCGTCGGAGTCGGGCGAGCGACGCGAGCGGGGAGACGGAAAACCGCTCCGACGCCGGCGTTCGGAACCGCCGGACGACGCCGACCTGTGCGAACACGACGGTGACGGCACAGAGCGCCGCCGCCATCGCGACGGTCGTAAAGCCCCACTGGGTAAACGGCAGGACGAGTCCGACGATCGGAACGATCGCCAGCGAGAGCGCGACCGACAGCCCCAGTCGCTCGAGGACGTCGATGCCCCGCCGCTGCCGATCGATCCGCGTCGACAGCGCCTCGCGCCCGCTCCGTTCGGTCGCCGGGAACAGGACGGAGACGAGCGCGTACCCCGGGAGAAAGAGCACCAGCGGGAAGGCGACGAGCAGCCGCAGTGCGTTCCCGTCCGGCATGGCCGTTGCGATCCCGTACGCCAGTATCGCGGCGACCGAGACCACGGCGAGATCGAACGGATACTGGCGGATGACACCGACTCCCGTCAACCGACTCGTTCCGTGACTCATCTGTTAGACACCGGGTATCGGCCGAGAGGGTGCGATCTGTCTGGAGACGACGCGTAGAGCATTCTCGCTTCGTCTTCTCTTCCGGGAATCGCTTTGTTATGGTCGGGTTATCGCGTCACCGGCCGATAACCCCCCGTTGATCGTCGACGCTGGTCGAGTGCGTGATAAACGTTCACAGTTGGACCACCGATCGATATCGGTCGCTGCCTCCTCATCGGGACTCTCGGAATCCCATGTCAGAAATCGACGTACTGTTCTTCCCACTCCCGACGTTCCTGGATGCGCTCTCGTCCGGTCTCCGTGATCGCGTAGTAGTTCGTTCGTCTGTCGAGTTCCCCTTTCTCGACGAGCTCTTTGTTGACGAGCGTGTCGAGGTTCGGATACAGTCGACCGTGATTGATCTCGGAGCTATAATACTTCTCGACTTCGTCCTTGACGGTCTGTCCCGACGGCTGATCTGCGCCTGCGATCACGTACAGGAGGTCCCGCTGGAAGCCGGTCAGATCGTGCATTGCTCAATCACAGTGACCATTCCCCTGAGTAGATATTTGTTATCCGTATCATACAGCGGTGTTAGAGCTCCTTTCAACACATATTCTCGGAACTAAAGTGCACGTTCCGGCGATTCTCACTCCAGAGAGACGGTCCGTGCGCACGACGTCAGGCGACGATCGCTACTCGCACGACGTCAGGCGACGATCGCTACTCACACGCCTCTCGGCGTCCCCCGTTAGTCTACGCAGGCAGGCAGACCCCCACACTGAGACCGATCGGTTCGTCCGCGCTCACTCGTCGGTGGTCGGCATCGAGACGTCGATTCCGTCCGCCTGAATCTGCACCTCGAGCGTCTCGATCGTCGCCTCGTAGGCCGTCGTATGCGAACCGTCGTCGTCGAAGCGAACGCACTCGGACAGCAGTCCGCTCTCGAGAAGGTTATTGATTCGCCGATAGACCGTCGCCGACGAACTGTCCGTTCGTTTCGTCAGCTCCTTCGCCGTCTTCGGGCCGTCGCTCGTGGCGACGAGAATCATTCGCGCACATTCGTCGCCGAGGACGTCGAGTTGGGCGGACGGGTCGGGCGTGGATTCCGTTCGTGTATCGCTTGCTTGCATTGACATCGTCGTGTTCACCGAGTTCGGGGAGATCGACTTCGTTCGCTCTCGCGGGAGAGGATTCGATGCGGATCGACTGGGAGTGGTCCGTCCCGGTCGCGGGCGCCACCGTTACATTCCAGCACGACGATCGGTAAGCGACAGTGGTATTTTATAACGATGTACCTTATGCCGTGGAAACATCAGTATTCGTCGGCGAAACCCGACGTTTCTCGATCGAAATAGCCCGTTTCGATCCCTTGCGAGACGTTCAACACGCCCTTTGGACGCCGAATGCGGGCAAAGCCATCTGAATTCACTGTCCCATGTTATGAGACGGAATCCCGACAGGTGCTGCCTCGACAGCCGTACGGCGCGCTACGGACCGGAAACTGCTTATTTCGCGGTTCTCGGAACCACTCGCGAGGTGAACGGTCTCGGTCCTTTATTCGTATCTGCTCCCCTCGATAGGATGTCGTTCGGACGAGTGCGATGGTCTCGCGGCCGGACCCGCCGCTGTTGGCCCGCCGCGACTCACCACTGCTCGTCCGCGCACCACCCCCCAACCATGAAATCCACCCAACAAGACTGGAAGCCCATGGAATCGTCGACGGCAGGCGCTCGCTGTCGAAACTGCGGCACACACGTCACACAGCAGTTCGCGCGCGTTTTCGGTGACAACGGTGATATCGTCCACGGGTGTCCGGCCTGTACGACGTACCGCGAGATGCAGTCCGGCGGCCATCTGCCCGGTGAGTGACTCGCTGGGCGGTTCGGCTGCGACGTTCCGTTCGCGGTCGACTGTTTTCGGAGCCGACGTCTGACTCGAGTTCTCGAGCGACCGATTGCCGACCACCGCCGACTCCGTTCCGATCGCTATCGATCACTTCCGCCGCGACGCGCAGTCCATCGAACCGACGCGCTCTCGGAGACGACCGTCGGCTCGCGATGCGACGAGAGTCGCCCGCCTCGATCGGACGCCATCGCGGTCGCAGTGTACCCTGGCCTTACTCGAGTGCCCGCGGCGCCGCGCGCGTTCAGCGTCGGACGGCGACCTCCTAGCCTGCAAAAGTTAAAGTCAGTGGTCTGCGAAAGGGAAGCGTGCATGGTAGCTGGTGGTGGACTATTCGTGGAGCACGCGTTCTCTTCCTGATCGATGTCTGTCCAGACGAACCGAACTGAGTCGCTCGAGGAAAGTGAAGTGTTTCACATCCTCGGGAACGACAGACGGAGAGCGATCGTACAGTTGCTCGCCGAAGAGGCCGGACAGGTCGACGTCTCGGATATCGCCTCGGAGATCGCCGCCAGCGAGACGGACACGACGCCCGTTCCGAACAACCTCTACAAGAGCGTCTACGTCTCCCTGCAGCAGACGCATCTCCCGCAGCTCCAGGAAGACGCCGTCATCGAGTACGACTCCGATTCGAAGACGATCACGCCCGGGCCGAACTTCGATGACGTCTTACAGTACATCGACGGCCACGGCGAGCTTCAGCCGTCGGTCCTGCAACTCCACCTCGCCCTCTGTATCGTCGGCCTCGGGATCATCGCGCTCGCCGGGCTCGGACTCCCGCTCGTCTCGAGTATCGATCCGGTACTCTCGAGCGTCCTCGTGCTCCTGATCGTCGCCGCGAGCAGTCTGTATCGGCTGCTCAGCTGACCGTCTTCGCGTCTAGTCAGGCGGAACCGCCGTCGCTTCTCCCCGTAGCGCGCTCCAAAAAAGATCGGCTGCCTGCGTCGCGCGACTCGGATCAGTTCGCGGCAGTGGTGTTGCCCGTCGCGTTGGCGCTCTCGTTGACGGTGGTGTTGGCTTCACCGTCGACAGAGACGGTATCGTTCTCGAGGTCGCCGTCGCCGCTCGTCGCCGCGGTGATCTCGATCGGGCTGACCTCGCCGGAGAACTCGGTGAGGACCATGTGGACGTACTGGCCGGGCTCGAGGTCGCTCGTGTCGACCTCGAACTCGACGTCACTGGTTTCGCCGGCTCCCAGCGTTACCTCCTGCGCTTCGACCAGGTCACCGTCCAGACGGAACTGCGCCGCTTCGGTCCGCTCTTCGTCCGTCGGGTTCGTGATCGTTGCCGTGACGGTCAGCGGCTCACCGACCGCGGCAGTGTCCGGTGCCTGGAGGTTCTCGACCGTGAACGAGTCAGCGGTTTCTTCTTCCTCAGCTGGCTCTTCGGTCTCGCTCGGTTCCTCGGTGACGGGTTCTTCAGTCTCGTTCGGCTCTTCGACGACTGGTTCTTCAGTTTCGTTCGGCTCTTCAACGGCCGGTTCTTCGGTTTCGTTCGGTTCCTCAACGACCGGTTCTTCGGTCTCGTTCGGCCCTTCAACGACCGGTTCTTCAGTTTCGTTCGGCTCTTCAACAACCGGTTCTTCGGTCTCGTTCGGTTCCTCAACAACCGGTTCTTCGGTCTCGTTCGGTTCCTCAACAACCGGTTCTTCGGTCTCGTTCGGTTCCTCGACCGGCTGCTCGGGCTGCTCTTCGGTCGGCTGCTGAGGGAGCTCGCCGATGTCCCCGATGAACACGAAGACGGTCGCTTGTTCGATGACGATATCGGCGTTGCCGTTATCGGTCGCTCCGGACTGGGCCTCGGTCGGTGATTCGGTCTCGTTGGACTGCTCGTGGACCGAATCGCCCATTCCGTCGTGGTGGTCGCTCATTCCGGACTGATGTTGGCTGGCCGGAACGACCGTGACCTGACCGATCGTGACGTCTATCTGCTGCTCGCCCATCTCGAGCGTGCTCTCGGTCGCAGCATCGGTGTCGCTACTCGTATCGGTGTCGCTACTCGTATCGGTGTCGTTAGCAGTATCGGTACCGTTCTCGACGGAGATTCCGTCTGCGTTGTACCCGGAGTCGCTCTCATTGGCTGCGGGCATGTCCGGGTGGTCGGACATGTCCGGGGGGTCTCCGAGGAACACGAAGACGGTCACGTTTTCGATGTGGACGCTTATTCTGCCGTCATCGGTCTCGTTGGGCTCCTCGACGACTGGTTCTTCGGTCTCGGTAGGCTCCTCAACGACCGGTTCTTCGGTCTCGGTAGGCTGCTCGACGACCGGCTCTTCAGTTTCGTTCGGTTCCTCGACGACCGGTTCTTCAGTCTCGGTAGGCTCCTCGGCTGCCGTTTCGCCGACGGTGACGACGGCTTGGTCGGTTACCGGATCATCCGTCGCCGTCAGGTACGGAATGTCTGCTGCACCCTCGGTTTCGACGAAGTCGTACGTCTCGTTCGCGTTCGTGTCGCGATGCGGCATCGCGATCAGCGTCTCGTCTTCCGCGAGCGGTTCGTCGAGCGTCACTTCGACGTTCTCGTGCGTTCCCGCCTCGAGATACGCGGACGTCCCGATGACACTCGAGAAGACGTTTTGACCGTCGGCCAGCAGGCTGCTGTCGTGAATCACGACGAATCCGCCGCTGGCCATCGTCACGTTATCGATGACGACCGTCTCGCCCTCGGTCGCCTGATCGCTGAAGTTCACGTAGGCGTTCTGCTCGCCCTCCGTTTCTTCATCGATCGGTCCGGCCATCTCTTCGCCGTCACTGTCGTCCGATTCCTCTGCGACACTATCGTTCGACGCGTCCTCGGCTGTCGATGTGTCGTTCCCCTCCTCGAGTCCCTCGGGCTCATCGTCGTCGACTTGGTTGTGCTCGTCGACGGTTGCCGGTGCCGCACCGACGACCATCGCCCCGCTCGAGCACACCATCATCAACGCGGTGAGTACCACGAGTAGCTGATTGCGTGCGTTCATGTCTGTGCCGTGATGGCACTGATTACTCCGTGCGTTCGCCGCATAAACCGCCACAACCATTTCGTCACGTAACAGGAAACTACGGCCACGAGCGCCGGATCAGGATTGCAGGTCGATCCCGGAAAGCAATGGTTGGTGATAGGTTCACAATCCTCATTCGTTTCTCGGCTGTTCGGGCGACTGAGAAGCGGTCGGTTCGTGGCCCGGTAGACAGACCAGGTTCTCGCGACCGAGTCGGAGTTTCGTGATGCGATCCTCCTCCTCGAGTTCGGCGAGCAGTCGACTGACCTTCGCTTTCGACCAGTCGACGTCGTTGACGATCTCCGACTGTTTCATCCGCCCCCCGTTCTCGCGGATGAGTCGCTGGACGTGCTCGCGATCGGTGAGGAACTCCTCGTGTCGCGGTTCCGGATCGGCCACGAAGGCGTTCTGTTGATCGAACCGGTTGCGGGCGACGAGGACGCCGCTCAGGAGAGCGAGCGCGACGATGCCGGCAAGCGCCGCGAAATGCGGGCTCCACTCGATCTGTAGCGGCCGAGTCAACGAGACGACACCGCTCAGTGACTCGAGGTGGTGTGTCGGAACGACTGACTCGATGCCGATGCTGCCCGGACCGAAGGCGGCGATCGTCGCGAGACTAACTCGGAAGTGAATGCTCATGTGGATTGGATGGGGGTTGATTCGCTCACGTTTCCCTGTACCGTCGATACCGCTCTTCAAAATGTTTTTTATCAGTCATTTATCGTTCCTGTGCAGTATTTCACGATCGGTGATGGTGTCGGTCGTTCAGTCGCTCGTCGAGGGATTCCCGCCGCGCGATCCCTCCCCGCCCGGTGCGCGCCGTACCGGCATCTCGGTCCACGCGGCTCCGCCCGCGGTGGCTGTACAGTCGACCGAATCTCGACTGCCGGACCTGTCGACGGAACTGACGATGATGGCAGGCGCGATGGTGCTTCGGAGAGCCGTAGACCGAGGATTCGAATAAACTCGGTCGGACGTTTGAAACGACTAGCCGGGATTCGTTCCGATTCAGATGGTAAGCAATCAATTCGATGACTGTCTCGATAATCGAAACGGGCTCAGCGCCGGTCAGTCTCCTTCTCGAGCCGGTTCCGCGCCGATCCTCCGCGAGACGTCATCATCACTCGAATGACGTGAACCGGGACGCTATCGAGGCGGACCGTCGATGACGGCCCGACCGGTACCGTCGAGCAGTGCCGGGTCCGGTGGGCCGGTCTCGCGGCTTCCGTCGCGCCGGCTCAGTCGTCGACGTCGATCGGGCCTGGGCCGTCTCTCCGGAAGCCGCCGAATTAGCGGTGTCGCTGCGCTCGAGGCTGCCTCGACTCCCGATGCGGCCGAACGCTCGAGGCGAATACCGGCGCTGTGAGCGACCGCGAACGCCGCGGTGGCGTAACTCCCGGCGTGATCGAACTAGTGGGCACAACGGCTCTGCCGCGATGTCGCTGGCGCCGGTTCCGGCCGCCGGACCTGACCGACGCGCTTTCGAGGCCGAGACGGAGCATTGTCGGACGGTAGCCGTGTGAGTACGGAACCGAGACCGAGCAATCGCGGTGGACGACGCTGTCGCGGACGCGATCGCCCGCCCTAGACGCCCGGCACGCCGGCGGCCTCGAACCCGGTCACGCCGATGAGCGCGAGGACGTAGAGGACGATCAGGACCGATAGCCAGGCGACGATCGTAATCGCGGCGGCGTCGATCCAGCCGCCCGGATACCGAGCGTTGACCACTGCGAGATAGGCGACGAAGACCAGTAGCGGACCGAGCAGCGGGATCCAGCCGAGGAAGAACCCGACGACGCCCCAGACGACCGCCCCGATCAAGGCCGTGACGAGTGCGTACGTGTAGTCCTCGGCGTCGACGATGACCTTCGCGCCGACGTAGATGCCGACGGCGCCGATCAGCAGGCTGACGGCGAACACGACGAGGCTCTGTCCCGGTGTCGCGCCGCTCTGGCCGGGAATCGCGGCGAGCCCGGCGAGGGTCTGGATCATATCCGTCCGTGAGGCGGCGTATTCCGTTAGTTATCTTTCACCTACACTCACGGAAACGCCGTTCTATCCGCTACTAACTCGGTCTCCGAGCGGATCTCGTAGCGGACGATACCCTCACAGATATCAAACAGCGGGATATAGCGGCGTCTGCGGCCGTTTGAAAGCCCGTCCGCCGGTCAGCTGATTGTGCTTTCCTCCTGGATCGGCTCGGCGTCGGTGTCCACCGGCGCGAGTCGCGTCCCGTCAACGAGCGATTGAATGCCGCTCTCGAGGGTCACCCGCGGCTCGAACCCGAGCGTTCGCCTGGCCTTGGAGATGTCCGCACCGCTGTGTCTGATGTCGCCGGGACGGGGATCGCGGTGGACGATCGGCGAGTCGGAGTCGGTCGCGTCCCTGATCGTCTCCGCCAACTCCTCGATCGACGTCCGGCTTCCCGTACCGATGTTGTACGCCTCGCCGACCGCGTCGGTCGTCGCCGCCCGGAGGTTCGCCCGGACGATATCGCTGACGTGGACGAAGTCCCGGGTCTGTTCGCCGTCGCCCTCGATCGTGATCGGCTCGCCCGCGCGCGCCTGCTCGAGGAACGTCGAGATGACGCCGCTGTAGGGGCCCTGCTGGCGCGGTCCGTAGGCGTTGAAGTACCGCAGCGCGACCGTCTCCAGATCGTAGAGATCCGCGTAGCGGCGGGCGTACTGGTCGACGGCGAGCTTCTGGATGCCGTAGGGAGAGGTCGGTTCGGTCGAGGCGGTCTCCGACACGGGCAGTTCGTCGGGGTGGCCGTAGACCGCGGCGCTCGAGGCGACGACGACGCGGGCGTCCTCTTGGCGGGCCTGTTCCAAGACCAGCAGGCTCGCGTCGAGGTTCGTCTCGTTGCTCCGCCGGGGCGCGTCGACGCTCTGCGTGACGCTGACGAGCGCGGCGTGGTGGAAGATGATATCGACGCCGCGGGCCGCCTGCTGGAGGGCGATCGGATCGGCGACGTCGCCCTCGACGGTCGTTACGCTCTCCGGGAGATACGCGCGGTCGCCCGACGAGAAGTCGTCGAGGACGCGAACCTCGTTGTCCGGCGCCAGCGCCTCGACGAGGTGACTCCCGATAAAGCCCGCGCCGCCGGTGACGAGCACCGTCTTGTCGCGAATCGCTGTCGAATCCATTGGATCCTACCACCAGCGACCCGGTGTTTAGTATCCGATTCGTACCCCTGGGATTCCGCGACCCCCTCCCTCGTAAGCACCACTTACGGCGGCGCGTCGGCCGTTGGACCGCTGGACCGCCGCGCTCGTCGCCCGCCGAATCGACGCGTTCGCCGGCCGGGACCGGTCGGCACGGCGCCGACGTCCCGGCGGGGGCCGTGACTCGTTTGGGGAAGCTATATGCGCGACCCTCAGCAACCTCTCGGCAATGACCGTTGATCTCGTCGTACGCAACTGTACCGTCGTCACGCCGGCGGGCCGCTCGCCCGACTCGGGCGTCGCCGTCGAGGACGGTGAGATCGTCGCCGTCGGCCGCAGCGACCGGCTTCCCGACGCGGACCGCGTCGTCGACGCCGAGGGGAACGTGTTGGTGCCGGGCATCGTCGACTGTCACATCCACAACCGCGAGCCCGGCCTGGAGTACAAGGAGGACTGGGAGTCGGCCACGCGGGCCGCGGCCGCCGGCGGCGTGACGACCGTCGTCGGGATGCCCAACACGGATCCGGTCATCGACCGACCGGACCACCTCGAGTTGAAGTTCGAGCGCGGCGAGGCCTCGGCCCACGTCGACTTCCAGAGCTACGCGGTCGTCACGAGCGAGAACCTCGATCGCATTTCCGACATCGACGCGGTCGGTCCGCTCGGGTTCAAGATCTTCCTCGGGTCGACGGTGGGCGACGTCCCGCCGCCGAACGACGGCGAGATCCTCGAGGCGATGGAGAAGATCCGGGAGACCGGCAAGCGGCTGGGATTCCACGAGGAGAACGGCGAGATCATCGACCACTACACGGAGAAGTTCAAGGCCGAAGGCAGGAACGACCCGATCGACCACTCCCACTCCCGGCCCGTGATCGCCGAGCGGGAGGCCGTCGAGCGGATGATCACCTTCGCCGAGGAGACCGGCGCGAAGGTTCACATGTTCCACGTCTCCTCGGGGTCGGCCGCCGAGGCCGTCGCCCGCGGGAAAGAGCGCGGCGTCGACGTCACCGCCGAGACGACGCCCCACTACCTCTGGTTCACCGAGGAGGTCATGCGCGAGAAGGGCAACCCGGCCCGCATTCAGCCCCCGATTCGGGACGCCGCGGAGCGCGAGCGGTTGTGGGAGGTCGGCATCGACGAGGGCGCGATCGACGCGATCGCGACCGACCACGCGCCGCACACCCCCGAGGAGAAGAAAGTCGACGATCCGTTCGGGAACACCTGGGACGCCATTTCGGGATTCGTCGGCCTCGAGACCGAGATTCCGGTCATGCTCACCTTCGTCGATCGCGGGCGGCTCTCCCTCGAGGAGTGGGTGCGACGCCACTCGACGCGACCGGCGCAGGTCTGGGGGATGTATCCGCAGAAGGGTTCGCTGCAGGTCGGCACCGACGCCGACTTCACGATCGTCGACCCCGACTTGGAGTGGACCCTCGAGGACGCCGACGAGTTGCACTCCAAGAACTGCGTGACGCCCTTTATCGGCGAGTCCTTTACCGGCAGAGCGGTGGCGACCGTCGTCCGCGGCGAGGTCGTCTACGAGGACGGCTCGGTCGTCGGCGACTCCGGCTACGGGACTCGAGTCGCGGTCGACGAGGCGAGCGACGTCGGCGACGCGTAACGGTGGTCGCCGATCGCGGTTGCCCGTCAGCGACCGCGATCGACCGCCGACAGCGCCGTTCGTTTTCGACCGGTAGTCCGATATCCGTCCGACCGAGGTTCGATATCCGTCCGACCGGGAACGGATGTCGTTAGTCACGACGATTCTCATCTCCTGAAAGCGGCGGTGGGTTTATATTCACCGTCCGATCCATCGGATTCGATGAGGGTCACCACCTATGACGGAACCCGAATCCGAGGCAGACGAGGACCGAGAGACGGACGAGGCAGACAAGACGGCGGAGCTTCGGTCGGTGTACCTCTCCGTGACCGACGGTGACACCGATCCCGTCGTCGAGTCCCAACAGGAGGACTCGACGAGCCGGGAGATCCGCGAAGAACGCGCCGACGAGGCCGTCGGGCCGGCGGAACTGCACGGGCTCGACGACGCGATCGACGACGCCGAACCCGCCGACTAACAGTCGGCGTCGTTCGCGTTCGTCGCGGGCCGCCCTTCGCTACGGAGGACCGTCCCCGCCGTGCCCGCTATCTGCGGGCCAAATTCCGTTACTCGAGAGCCACAGCCGCGAGTCACGCTTGTCGCTACTCGAGGTCGGCTCCGACCGCGTCCTCGACCGACGAGAACCCGTCGCGCTCGAGCAACGCGACCAGTCCCCGGTTGATCCGCTTGGCCGTCGACGGTCCCTCGTAGACGAAGCCGGTGTACAGTTGTACCAGTGACGCGCCCGCGCGAATCTTCTCGTAGGCGCTCGCGGCCGAATCGACGCCGCCGACGCCGATAATCGGCAGTTCGCCGTCCGTGTACTCGGCGACCGTCCGCACGACGGCCGTCGATCTGTCTTCGATGGGGGCGCCGCTGAGCCCGCCCCACTCCTCGCGGGCGGGCGACTCGAGGCCCTCGCGCGTCGTCGAGGTGTTGGTCGCGACGATGCCGTCCAGCTCGAACTCCCGAACGATGTCGACGAGGTCGAGCACCGACTCCTCGGGTTCGTCGGGGCCGATCTTCACCAGCAGCGGGACGTCCGCGTCGTTTTCTGCCTCGAGAGTCTCGAAGATCTCCCGGAGATGGTCGGGCGAGGCCTCGTCGAACTCGTCGGGCGTGTTCGGACAGGAGACGTTGACGACGACGTAGTCGGCAAAGGGCGAGAGCCGATCGAAGACGCGCCGGTAGTCCTCGATCGCCTCCGCCTCCGTCGAGGAGTTCATCTTCCCGATGTTGACGCCCAGCGGGAAGCCGGGCGCGCCGTCGGCCTCGAGTCGCTCCTTGACGGCCTCCATTCCCTGCCCGTTGAAACCCATCCGGTTGATCATCCCCTCGTCCTCCCGGAGGCGGAAGAGCCGGGGGCGGTCGTTGCCCGTCTGCGGGTAGGGCGTGACGGTGCCGATCTCGACGAAGCCGAAGCCCAGCGCCTCGAGGGCGTGGGTCACTTCGGCGTTCTTGTCGAAGCCGGCCGCGATCCCGACCGGGTTCGGAAACGTGGTGCCGAAGAGATCGACCTCGAGGGCCGGATGGTCGTATCGGTAGGCCGCGGCGAGGGCCCGCCGCGTCGGCCACGTCGACTGGGCCGCCCGGAGCGTCCGCTTGCCGAGATCGTGAGCGGTCTCGGCCGGCAGTTTGAACGCGAGGGGGCGAACCCGCGAGTACAGCGTCATTTGCTGGTAGTCGGAACGGCCGATAAGTAAACGTCTCGAAGACGGGATCGTCGACTGCGGCCTCGAGCGACGATCGGTCCGGAGGGGGCGGTTCCTGTCTGGGGTCGTGGCGGGAGTTCGGACGGATCAGTGACTCTCGAGCAGTCCTATGATTATGCCGCTGCCGATACTCGTCCCAACGAAGCCGCTCTTGACGTCGGGGTCCAGTAGCCGTCGACGTCTCCGTGGAACTTCGCGCGCCGTCGACGAGGACGATGTCGCTCTCGGGGCCAGTAGTGAGCATCGTGGGTTCGTCCACTCGAGTTCGTTCACTAGTAGCACGACTCCGGACCGAGTGTGGTTTCGATTCCTCCCAAGAGAACTGCGGACGCGGTGGTGTCCCGTAGACAGGCACACCGCTCTGTCCGCAGTTCCGTAGCCGAGAACGAAATCAGAACAGCGGACACGGTGGTGTGGGGTCGATCAGTCCATCACTGTTTCCGCAGAAGTTCCGTACGGAGAGGGTGGCGTGCAAGGCGGTGCGTCACGCGATATTTATATAACCACCGTGTCCGGAGTGTCCGAAGCTCTGTTATTTATATATCATAGACGGACACACCCACACCACTATGTCCGCTGTTCTCTGTCCCTTGCTGATCCGTTGGTCACTCTCGTACTGTGAGGAAAGGGGCCTACCGCCGTTTCAGCAATTCCGACCGAGCCGTAACGGGTGACCGTTGATGGACCAAGTCAACACCCACCTCTGTTTCAGCAATTCGATCGCGACTCTGGGGAACTGTGATTAGGTCGGCACCTGATGCACCCCCACCACCGTTTCAGCAATTCACTACTCCCTCCCCCCGTTATCGAAGTGTAAACCGACGATCGATCAATGGACTAATACAGAGAGATACCGCCTCAAGGAGGCGAATCAGCGAGGAACCTCAACTGTTCAGTGTGGCTTGAATACAGAAGAATTTATTATAGTAGGATAGAAACTGTATCCGTAATATAGTTACAAGTAATGTAGGTTAGTGATGTAGTTTTCGTCTCGTGTAAGATTCCCTATGTCCTCTTTACTGCTCTTCTTTAGCTCGAGATTCTTCCAACTGAACTCACTGCGACCTGAAGCAACTCCCCACATGACGCCTAACGATCCGACCTGTGCCGGATTTACACTTCGATAACGGGGGGAGGGGCTGAAGGAGAGCGAGCGCCGAAAGGATCAAATCCCGTTCATCGAAGTGACTCTACCTTCGGTCTGACTTCGAGAGCAGTTACACTCCGATAACGGGGGATGACTGGTTGAGTGGAAATCAGTTCTCGTGGAACTCTCTAAGTTGCGTGATAACGATCGTCTGGATCGGCTCATCATAATCCGCGACGTTCGCAATTCGCGAATCCTCACTGAGTCGGTCTAGTACTCCCGCCGGGTCTCCGGTGAACGTGAATTCCATATACATACCGCGGCCCCGACCCCTACTCTTACGGGTCGTCGCAACGAGGCCATACGTCGAGAGTTCCTTGACGTATTTGACGTACGTCTCTCGAGTCATTTGATCAGTATCGAGTTCGTCAGTCAGCCACTGGTAGACCTTGAACCCGACTGGACTCGGTACGGAGCTACTCGACCGATTCGAGTACTGAGCGACCGCTCCTGTTGCGTACAGCGAGACCTTTTTCTGAGTAGTGAGGCCATCGATGAGTTTCATCGACCGATCTTTGTCGATCTCCTCTTGGGAATCACGAACGTGAACTTCAGTGACCACCTCGTCGCCGCGCTCATCTGCGAGATCGCCGGCTCCGCGAAACAGATCGATGGCCTTGCGAGCATCGCCGTGGCTCTGTGCCGCAAACGCTGCGACGAGCGGGATTACGTCGTCGGAGAGTGCATTAGGTCGAAACGCGTCGCGGCGATTCGTAAGTATCTGACGCAGTTGATTCGCATCGTAATCGGGAAAGTAGACGTCTCGAGGATTGAACGAACTCTCCGCTCGACCGTCGATATTCTCCATGAAGCGCGGATCATTCGTCAGCGCTGCGACTGATACTCGACCTTCGATATCGTTCGTGCTACTCGCTTGAGACAATTGGTAGAGTAGCCTCGAATAGGCTGGTTCAACGTGGTCCGGACGTCCGACAAGGAGATCGATTTCGTCGAGAATGAAAATGACCGAATCGTAGTGATCGTTGATCAGTTCGTAGAGGCGACGATACTTCCGCTGGGTTGAGACACCCGTTTCGGGAACGCCGATCTCGGTACCGACATCAGTCGCGACAGTCTTTACGAGTTCGTATACCGCTTGATCGAGCGTATTAATCGCTTGGCAGTTAATGTCGATAACACCGAAGATAACTCCGTTGGATTTGCACAAGTCGATTATTTGTTGCGTAACAGCGTTAATTATCAGCGATTTTCCCGTCCCTGCCGGACCATAGAGGAGCATATTCGGCGGTCGATTTCCCTGAAGCGCCGGTCGCAAGAACGACACGACTGACTCGAGTTGATCGTCCCGACCGACGATTCGTTCCTCGTCGATGATCGTTTCCGGTTCGACGAGATCGCGATTAACGAACACGGAGGTGTTTTCCTCTCCATCGAGCATTTCTCGAATCGTACGCTGCGTGTTACTCGTTGCGGTTTGAGGTGTTCCCGCTTCCGAGTTGTGGTCTTCCGGCGCCGAGTACAGCTCAGAATCATCTGTCCTCTGCTGTGATTCATTGCTCGACGTTATTTGACCGGCTTCATCTTGTTCGCTCTTATCCATATGATTACTGTATGCTCTATATTGAAAATATTTCCCTATTCGATGTGTATACAGATGATATTCTGAGCGTAGGCCTTTATCCTCGAAAAACGGGATTCCTTCTATTTCACCTCTATCGAAGTCTATAGTCCTCCGGCTGCGTCCCGACCTCTCGGACTACCCCGACCGGCTGCGCGGTCGACGACGCGGCGCACTCGCGTTTCAGCACCATCGACGTTGCTCGAGACCTGAGTGACGATCGGTCCGGTCAGTAGCTCTCGAGCAGTCCCATGATCGCGCCGCCGCCGCCGATACTCATTCCGACGAAGCCGCGTTCGACGTCGGGATCGTCGCGGATCTGGTAGGCGAGGCTGGCCGCGAGCATCCCGCCGGAGGCACCGATGGGGTGGCCGAACGCGATCGCGCCGCCCTGCGGGTTCATCTTCTCGCGCGGGATGCCGACGCGATCCATGACGTAGACCGCCTGCGCGGCGAAGGCCTCGTTGATCCAGTAGGCGTCGACGTCCTCGACCGCGAGCTCGTTGCGCTCGAGGAGCTTCTCGACGACGTCGCCGACGGCCTCGTTGAACCGGTCGGGATCGCGGTAGGCGGTCGCGTAGTCGACGAGCCTCGCCATCGGCTCGAGGTCCCGATCGCTGGCCGTTTCCTCGTCGGCCAGCAGCACCGCCCCCGCGCCGTCGCTGAGTTTCGAGGCGTTGCCCGGCGTGATGGTTCCGTCCTCGCGAAACGACGTGGGAAGCTCGGCCAGATCGGACAGCGTCGAGTCGGGGCGCGGTCCCTGATCTTCGGCGACCGTTCCGCCGCCGGTCTCGACGGGGACGATCTCGGCGTCGAACCGCCCCTCTTCGATCGCTTCGGCGGCCCACCGGTGGCTCTCGAGGGCGTACTCGTCCTGTTCCTCGCGGGAGACCCCCTCGCGGTCGACCATCCCCTCAGTGATCTCGCCCATGTGAACGTCGAGGTTGACGTCCCACAGCGAGTCCAGCAGCATCGAGTCCTTGATCTCGACGTCACCGTGGCGACGTCCCTTCCGGTAGTCGGGGAGGATCCACGGCGCGTTGGTCATCGACTCGAACCCGCCCGCGATCGCCAGTTCGGCGCGGCCGGCGGCGATCCGATCCGCTGCGAGCCCGATCGCGCTCATCCCGGATCCGGAGGCCTCGTTGATCGTCGTCGCGCGCGTCTCGTTCGGGAGGTCGGATTCGACGACGACCTGCCGTCCCGGCACCTGACCGATGCCGGCCTGAATGGCGTTCCCGAGACCCACCCAGTCGATATCGCCCGTGTCGACGTCGACACGCTCGAGGAGACCGTCGATCGCCGTCCGGCCGAGTTCGACCGCCTCGACGTCCGCGAGCGATCCGAGCAGCGTTCCGTGGGGCGTCCGCGCGCCGTCGACGAGGACGACGTCGGGTTCGCTGTCAGCGCCGGTCATGGACGCCCGGTCGACGCGAACGCGAATTGAGGTTGGCCGTGAACGCGCGCCGCGAGACCCGACCCCTCGCTCGGAGCTGGTGCCACGTTGGCGCAGTCACTCGGTCACCGTCTCCCGA
This sequence comes from Haloterrigena sp. KLK7, assembly GCF_037914945.1. Lineage (NCBI taxonomy): Archaea > Methanobacteriati > Methanobacteriota > Halobacteria > Halobacteriales > Natrialbaceae > Haloterrigena > Haloterrigena salinisoli. Next base: position 48,597 of record NZ_CP149790.1, on the reverse strand, counting down.
ATTCGTTCCGATTCACTACCTGAATCAAACGGTATTATTACGGCTAGAAAACTGGTCATATGTCTAGTTATAGATCTATCACAAATACATTTCACACAAAGTATATGCCGAACCGACCGTCAGGATGCGACGACAGTAACGAATGACTGTACTAGACGAACTATTCGACCGCATCGGCGGCCTTCGCGAGGTCGGCGAGCGAACGACCGTCCACTACGAATGCCGCCGCTGCGGGCTCACGCTCTCGAAGGACGCCATCGGGTGTCCGTCCTGTGGCTCCGACGAGATCGCGGCCATCCCTCTCTGACCGGATCCCAGGCGTCGCGGGGGCCCGCATCGCGAGGCCTGACACCACGGAGTCGGCCGCCCAAAGGTCCCGCTCTCGACGGTTCGCTCCGCCGCTACAGATCCTCGGGCTGGGTCCCGATTCCTTCGGGCCAGCCCGGCGGTGCCGCCGCGGACGGCTCGGCGTATTCGCGTTTCAGCACCATCGGCGTCCGCTCCAGGCTCAACACCAGATCGCCGTGCTGGTTGTACGCCCGGAGTTCGGTCTCGACGATGCCGACGTGGTCGCGGGACTCGAGTTCCCGCTTGCTCAACACCTCGCTTTCGGCGAAGATGGTATCGCCGTGGAAGACGGGCTCGTGGTGTCGGACGTCATCGTAGCCGAGATTGGCCGTCGCGTTTACGGAGACGTCGATGACGCTCATCCCGACCGCCAGCGCGATGACGAACGTGCCGTCGACGAGGCGCTCGCCGAACTCCGTCTCGGACGCGTAGGCCTCGTTGAAGTGCATCGGGTTGAGGTTCATCGTGACGTTGGTCATCCAGACGTTGTCCGTCTCGGTGACGGTTCGGCCGAACGGATGCTTGTAGATATCGCCGACCGCGAAATCCTCGTAGTAGCGGCCGTGCCAGCCCGAAACGAGTCGCTTCTCGGCTGATTCGTCGGCGCTCCGTGCGGTGGCGGTATCGTCCGGTGAGTCGGTCATCTCTCCCGTCTACCAGTCGTACGTACGTAGTCCCAACCGCCAGCAAACCCGTCGTCTCGCGGGACCGCGGCACGCTCGAGGCGAGCTCGGGAGAGAACGAGATTCGAGAAGGCGGGTCACTCAGCGTCGGAACCGCTCGCGTCCTGCCGCCGGCGATACGCCTCGCCGACCCGTTCGGCGTCGGGGCCGAACTCGTCCTCGAGCAGTTCGGGCACGTCCGCGGGCCGGACGTTCGAGTACCACTCGTCGCGGGGTTGGATCGCGATCGCCGTGCCGTCCTCGCTGCACAGTCCCAGACAGCCGGTTTCGACCACCGAAATCGGATTCCAGAACGCGCCGCGCTCGCGCAGCCAGTCGGTGACCGCCTCGAGGGTCGCCTGCCCGCCGACGTCGGCACAGCAGGCGTGGTCGGAGTCGCGGTCGTTCGTACAGACGAACACCTGTGCGTCGAGTCGGTCGCGCTGTCGGTCGGTTTGCCGTTGCATCTCAGGGACTCGCCGTGAGCCGATCGCCCGATTCGGCTGTGTCCCCCGCGGGTTCGGCCCGCCGCCGGAGCCGATTGAACGTGCCCGCGATCAGCACCCAGATCGCGGCCTGGCTCAGCGCGGCCAGCGCCTGATACGTCGTGACGAGTTCGCCGGCGACGTCGGGCTGTGTGACTACCGTCGGCGTGACCAGCGGCAGGACGATCGCGACCGCGGCGATCGGCACTGCGGCGGCGAGCACGCCGAGCGCCGGGTGCCGGGGCGCCGTTCGCCCGTACGCGAGGATCGCCGCCGCCGAGACGATCGCACCGAGGACGACGAGACCGACGTAGATGCCGATCCTGGCGTCGACGCCGTAGAGGTGGTCGGCGCCCGGCGCTGCGGGCGGAACCACCAGCCACGGCGTCGCCGAGACGGTCAGGAATCCGGCGCCGGCGAGAACGTACGACTCGAGTCCGTCGCGGCCGGGAAGCGCCGGCTCGAAGAGGTACAGCGCGACGGCGAAGAGCCCGCCGAGGAGGATCGCCCAGAGGACGCCGCTGCCGACGCTGACCAGCGCCGTCGTCGTCTCGGAGACGACGTGTTCGGCGCCCTCCTGTGCGTGGCCGTGGCCGTGACCGCCAGCGGCGTGATCGTGGCTGTGGCCGGCGTGGTCGTGGCCGGCGTCGTGGACGTACTCGGTGAGCGGGTTCGCGACGAACGCGACGTACAGCCCGTACGCGAGGCCGGCGACGACCCCCGCGAGGACGCCGCGCTGCAGGTAGTCGGCGAGCATCGCTCAGTGACAGACGATGCCGGCGCCGTGCCGGAAGTTGTGCATCGCGTCGTGGGCGAGTGGCTCCTGCAGGAAGAGCAACGTGAACGCGATCGCCGCCGCGAACAGCAGACCTGCCGCGACCTGCATCGGCGTCAGTTCGGTGCGTGCGGTCTCGATTCGACCGTGAACGGTCTCGTTCGTTGCCGTCATGAAATTCGATTTGCGATAGAACAAGTGTGGTTGTAAAAGTACCGGTCGGCCGGCTGATCCACGAGTTGACCCGTGTTATCGCCGCGACGGAAAACGCGGCCGTTCGTCGTGACCAAGCCGTGAAAATCCAGCAAATCGACCGGCAGTCTGGCAGATAACGAAATCGTTTTCCTACAGGTGGCGCTTGACTCGACTAACGACGAGTCTCATGAATATCCATCGACGGTCACCAGGAGGGATGTGCCGTGGCGGCTGAACGCGTACTCGTACCGCTGTCGGACACGGTGACCGTCCGACAGACGGTCGGCTACGCGGTCCAGTCGGGCCTCGAGTCGGCCGACTCCCTCGAGTGCCATCTGGTCATCGCCCTGCCCTACGACGTCGACCTGCCCGAAGGGAAGCGGTCGAACGAGGAGGCCGAGGACCTGCTCGAGCGGGCGGAAAACTGGGTCGAGGAGGACGCCGGCGGGACCGACGTGACGATCGAGACGGCCGTTCTCGGGACCGACGAGTATCTCTTCGGACCCCGAGATTACGCCGAAATCTTCCGGACGTACGCCGACGACCACGGAATCGATCGTCTCGTGCTCGATCCGGAGTACAGCCCGGGCGTCACCGCCTCGATGCTCCAACCGCTCGAGCGGGAACTCGACCGCGTCGGCCTGACCTACGACGAGGCGCCGGTCGAGCGGCCGGCCCGCCACGGCCGCCTCGTCGGGTCTCACGAGGGGTTCGATCGCCTGTTCGCGACGTTCTGGATCTCCTTCGGTTTCTATCTCGTCCTGGGTGATCCGTTCTACTGGTTCGATCTCCTCACCGGCGCGGCGGTCGCCGGCATCGTCTCGGTCTCGCTGGCCCACGTCACCTTCTCGGTGCCCCTGGACAGGGTGCAGTCGCCGCTGCGGGCCGTCCGGTTCGTCTTCTACATCCCGTATCTGCTCTGGGAGATCGTCAAGGCGAACATCGCCGTCTCGGCCGTGATCCTCCGGCCGTCGATGCCCATCGAGCCGACGCTGACTCGCGTCAACGCACGGGTCCGCAGCGGTCTCCCGCTGCTCGCGCTGGCCAACAGCATCACGCTGACGCCGGGCACGCTGACGGTCCGGGCTAACGATCAGCAGCTGCTCGTTCACACGCTGATCCCGTCGGCTCGCGAGGACCTCTTCGACGGCGGCCTCGAGAAGGCGATCCGCTTCGTCTTCTACGGGCGCGAGTCGGCGGCGATCCCGTCGCCGAAAGAACGCGACGACGCCGAGATCGTCGGAGGTGACGAACTGTGACGCCCGTTCCGCTCGAGGACATTTTCCTCGTGGCGGCGGCGCTGTTCGTCGTTCTCGCGATCGTGCTCTTCTACCGCGCGGTCGTCGGCCCGACCACGCAGGACCGGCTGCTGGCGGTCAACGTCCTCGGGACGAACACGGTCGTCATCCTCGCCCTGCTGGCCGCGGGGCTCGATCAGTCGTGGTTCCTCGACGTGGCGCTGATCTACGCGCTGCTGAACTTCCTGATGTCGATCGCCATCTCGAAGTTCACCGTCGAGCGGGGTGGTGTGCTGTGACGGAGCCGATCCCGCTGCAGGCGACCGCCGAGACGCTCCGGTTCTGGGCGATCGTCGTTTGCCTGGGGCTGGGCGTGTTCTTCACGCTCGTCTCGACGGTCGGCGTTATCCGCCTCCCGGACATCTACGCGCGGGCCCACACGGCGTCCCAGACGGACACGCTCGGCGCGGGCTTCGCACTGGCCGGCGTCGCGATCGCCTTCGGCTGGCAGCACGCGGCGGTCTACACCGTCCTCCTGCTGTTCTTCGTGTTCATCACGAATCCGACGGCGGCCCACGCCATCGCCCGCTCTGCAGCGGAGACGGGCGTCGACCCCGTTCTCGAGGAGGAGGGCGCCGACGAGACCGAGGCCCACGCCGAACCCGAGGGTGAGACGCGATGAGCCTGTTCGCCTACTCCCTCGCGGTCTTCATCCTCGCGACGGCCGTCGCGACGGCGCTGTTCCGCGACGTGCTGTCGGTGATCATCGTCTTCGGCGCCTACAGCCTCGGCATGGCGATCCTCTACACGTTCCTGCTGGCACCCGACGTGGCGATGACCGAGGCCGCGATCGGCGCCGGCGTGACCACGCTCCTGCTATTGTTGACGATCGCGCGCACGACCCGACCCACGACCGATCGGCTCGCGGAGCGGATCCACGTGCCGGCGGTCGTCGCCGTCGGCGCGCTCGTGCTCGTGCTGTGTACCGCGGTCCTGCCCGAGATGTACGCGGTCGGCGGAACGGAGACGCCGGTCTGGTCGAACCCCGAGGTGACCCAACACTACATCACGGAGACCTACGAACAGACCGGCGTCGAGAACGCGGTCACGTCCGTGCTGGCCGCCTACCGTGGGTTCGACACCTTCGGGGAGGCGGTCGTCGTCTTCGCCGCCGGCGTCTCGACGCTCGTCGTGCTGAAACGCGAGGTGTTCGCCTAATGCCCGAATCCTTCGACGATACCTACACCGAGAGTCAGGTGATCATGACCGCCGTCAAGATCATCGCACCGTTTACGCTCACCTACGGGCTGTTCATGACCTTCCACGGGGGCGACGCCCCCGGCGGCGGCTTCCAGGGTGGAACCATCGTCGGCGTCACGATCCTCATGCTCGCGTTCGCCTTCGGGATCGAACCCACCCGACAGTGGCTTCGAAACTCCCTGCTCGTCGGCCTCGTCACCGGCGGCGTCGTCATCTTCGGTGCGATCGGCCTCGCGATGATCGCGCTGGGCGGGGACTTCCTCGAGTTCTATCAGCTCAAGGAGGTCTTCCACATCAAGCCGAAGTGGGGGCTCGAGGCCGTCGAGATCGCCGGCATCTCGCTGATCGTCTCGGGGACCATCATCACCCTCTTCTTCGCGATGGCGGCGGGATTCGAACCCGAACGCCCGAGCGGGACCGGGGGTCTCGAGGAGCGCCGCGGATCGGCCGACAGGGAGGTGAGCGACGATGATTGAACTCCTCGCGAGCCGCTACACCTACGTGCTGCTGTTCGTCCTGCTGGGTATCGGGATCTACATGGTGATCGCCAGCGAGAACCTCGTGAAGAAGCTGATCGGGGTGAACCTCTTCCAGACGGCGATCTTCCTGTTTTTCGTCTCGATGGCGTACATCGACGCCGACGGCGCGTCGGCGCCGATCGTCCCCCACCACGGCGAGCCCGGGGAGGTCATGGTCGCGAGTCCGCTGCCCCAGGTCATCGTGCTGACCGCCATCGTCGTCGGCATCGCGCTGACGGCGGTCGGGCTGGCGCTGATCATCCGCATCTACTCGGAGTACGGGACGCTCCGCGAGGACACCCTTCGGGAGGTGCGTGCCGATGAATAGCAGTCTCGTCGAACTGCTCCCGCCGCTGCTGATCGTCGTCCCGATCCTCGCGGCGACGCTCCCGATCGCGCTCGGCCTGTGGTTCGACCGGACCGGGTGGGCCGTCGCCGCGGTCACGACGACCGGGCTGTTCGCCGCCGCCGCCTCCCTCGCGAGCGTCGTCCACGCCGACGGCCAGGTGACCCACGCCCTCGGCGGGTATCCCCGCGAGTACGGGATCGAACTCGTCGCCGACCAGTTCTCGATGCTGATCGCCCTGCTCGTGACGGGGGTCGCCACCGGTGTCCTCGCGTACACGCGACGCGGGGGCCCGCGCGGGAACACCTTTTACACCGCCTACCTGCTGCTGGTCGGCGGCCTGCTCGGCATCTCGCTGACCGGCGACGTCTTCAACCTGTTCGTCTTCCTCGAGATCACGAGCCTCGCGACCTACGCGCTCGTCGCCGCCGGCGACGGTCCGGAGTCGGCGGTCGCCGCCCTGAAGTACCTGATCCTGGGGACCGTCGCCGCGTCGATGTACCTGATCGGCGTCGCCTTCGTCTTCATGGAGACGGGGACGCTCAACATGGTCGAGCTGGCCGAGGCGATCCCGAACGCGGACCGTCCACTCCTGATCCGCGCCGGGTTCGCGTTCATCGTGGTCGGGTTCGCCACCAAGGTGGCCCAGTGGCCGCTGCACAGCTGGCAACCGAGCGCCTACCAGCAGGCCCCCGACGGCGCGACGCCGCTGATCGCGTCGCTCGTCTCGACGGCCTCCGCGTACGCGTTCGGCCGGCTGATCGTCACCGTCTTCGAGGTCGACTACCTCGCCGGGATGTCGAACGCGGCCGCGATCGTCCTCACCGTCGGCTGCGTGAGCGTCCTCGCGGGGACCGTCCTGGCCGTGATTCAGACCGAGGTCAAGCGGATGCTCGCGTACTCGTCGGTCTCGCAGTTCGGACTGGTGATGGCCGCCTACGGGGTCGTCGTCGCCGGCGGCTCCGAGACGGCGTTTATCGGCGCGGCGATCCACCTCGTCGGCCACGGAATCCTGAAGGCCGGCCTCTTCCTCGCGGTCGCGATCGTCGCGACGAGCCACGGCGCTCGCACCGTCGACGAGTACGCCGGCCTCGCCAAGCGACGGCCGGTCGTCGCCGGCGCGATGGCCGTCCTCCTGCTCTCGCTGGTCGGCGTCCCGCCGGCCGTCGGCTTCGTCGGCAAGTGGTACATCGCGCTGGGCGCCGTCGAGGCCGAGCTGTGGCCCGTCGCCGCCGTCATCTTCCTCAGCACCATGCTCACCCTGGCATACGTCGCCCGCCTGCTCGAGAAGATGTACTTCACGCCGACTTCGGTCGTCGACTCGCCCAGTCCGTCGGGGGTCGCGACCGACGGCGGCGACGATTCCACTGACCCGGCCGGAACGGACGACGGCGCGATCGAGACTCCGCTCGCCGCGGGCGTCTCGTACGATCCGTCCGGCGGTCCCGGTCGCGACGGCCCCGGCCGATCGGCCGATCCCGTCTCGACCGGCATGGTCGCGGTGGTCGTCGTCGCGGCGGTCGTCGCGGTCGCGCTCGGCTTCGCCGGTGGCGCGTTCGCCGACTTCCTCGAGCCGTTCCTCACGGAGGTGTTTAACTAATGGTTGCAGACCTACGACCGCTCGCCGCCGTGTTGGTGTCGGCGGTCGCGATCGTCCTGATTATCGCGTCGCATCGCCGTCCGAATCTCCGCGAAGGCTGGTCCGTGCTGGCCGCCCTCGGGAAGTTCGGAATCGTCGCCAGCATGCTCCCCGCTGTCATGTCCGGCACCGTCTACAGATGGAGCCTCTACGAGAGCACGGGGATCCGGTTCCTCCCGGGCGTCGACTTCGCGCTGCGGGCGGATCCGCTGGGGATCTTCTTCGCCTTGCTGGCGAGTTTCCTCTGGATCTTCACGTCCTTCTACGCGGCGGGCTACATGCGCGGGCTCGACGAGCACGCCCAGACGCGATTCTTCGCCTCGTTCGCGGCGAGCCTCTCGGCCGCCGTCGGGATCGCCTTCGCCGCGAACCTCGTGACGATCTTCGTCTTCTACGAGCTGCTCTCGCTGGTGACCTATCCGCTGGTCGCACACAACGAGGACAGCGAGGCCCGGATCGCCGGCCGGAAGTACCTCACCTACACGTTCTTCGGCGGCGGGGTCTTCCTGCTGGCGGGGACCGTCATGGTCTACTGGCTGACCGCGTCCGTCAACGGCGATCCGACGCTGGCCTTCGAATCCGGCGGGATGGAGGCGCTCGCGACGGCTGCACAGGCCGAACCCGGCTTCGCGCAGGCCGCCTTCTTCCTGCTGATCGCCGGCTTCGGCGTCAAGGCGGCGCTGATGCCCTTACACTCGTGGCTCGCGGACGCGATGGTCGCGCCGACGCCGGTCTCCGGGCTGCTCCACGCGGTCGCGGTCGTCAAGTCCGGCGCCTTCGGCGTCGCGCGGGTCATCCTCGACGTCTACGGCCCCGGCCTGATCCGCGATCTGCCCCTCGACGTCCCGGGGATCGGCGAGGTCGGTCTCAACATCCCCGTCGCGATCGTCGCCGCGTTCACGCTGACCGCGGCGAGCATCATCGCGATGCGCAAGGACCACCTCAAGCGCCGGCTGGCCTACTCGACGACCGCACAGCTGTCCTACATCGTACTCGGACTCTCGATGCTGCATCCCTACGCGATGGTCGGCGCCCTGTTCCACATCCCCGCTCACGCGTTCGCGAAGCTCACGCTGTTCTTCTGTGCGGGGGCGATCCACGTCGAGACTCACACCGACTACATCAGCGACATGGCCGGCATCGGGAAACGGATGCCCCTGACGATGAGCGCGTTCACGATCGGCGCGGCCGGGATGGCCGGCCTCCCGCCGATCGCCGGCTTCGTCAGCAAGTTCTACATGCTGATCGGCTCCGGCTACATGGGCGGCGAGTACTGGATCTTCGCCGGCACGCTGCTCCTCTCGGGCGTGCTCAACATCGCCTACTTCTGGCCGGTCGTCTACACCGCCTTCTTCGAGAGCGAGGACCGCCACGACGCGAAACCGGTCCTCGAGTTCCCGCGCGGCGGGATCTTCGAGTCCTACGGCGATACCGCACAGGGCCAGAAGGAACACGTCGCCACCGACGGGGGTCCCGATCGGTCCGAGCGGGAAGCCCCGGCGGACGCGGACGACGGGGTAGACGCGTCGACGACGGACGACGCGTCCACCGGTGACGCCGTCGACGACACCGACGAGGACTACGAGTACGCCGTCGACCGGTATCCGAGCGATCACACCGTCTCCGAGAACACGCAGGGCGAACACGTCAGCTCCGTCGATCACCACGGCGACCACGACGACCACCTCACCGGCGGACCCCCGGCCGGCGGCTGGCAGCGACACTCGCCGTTCGGCGAGAGCACGTGGCTCATGCTGGCGCCGATCGCGATCATCGCGACCGGCGCGGTCGTCCTCGGGATCGGCCCCGACTACGCCGTCTTCCTCGAGCTGGCGACGCGCATCGTCGAGGGCGTCTTCGGCGTCGACTCCTTCGACCAACTGCAGGGCCTGTCCCTCGAGGAGGCCCTGGAGGTGATGTCCGAATGATCGAGAGCGACCTGCTGACGATGGCCTACCCGCCGCTGCTCGTCTTCGCAGCGGCGCTGCTCGTGCTCGTGCTCCCGCGGATCGTCGGCTTCGCCGCCGGGGCGCTCAGCCTCGCGGGGGTGCTGGCGGTCTCGGTGTACGCTCCCGGTGGAGAGTACCTCACCGGTACCTTCCTCGGCTTCGACGTCGTCGCCTTCTACGTCGACGGCTTCTCGCAGATGATCGGCGTCGGGCTGGGCTTCCTCGGGATCTGTACCGTTATCTACGCCTACTCGAGCGGGGCGAGCCGGGAGCTGGTCGCGATCGCGCTGACCTACGTCGCCTCCTCGCTGGGGGCGGCCTTCGCGGGCGACTGGCTCGTCCTCGTCTTCATGTGGGAGCTGATGGCGGTGACGAGCACGCTGGTCGTCTGGCACTACGGCGGCGACGCCGTCCGGGCCGGCTTCCGCTACGCGCTCTTCCACGGCACCGGCGGCGTGATCGTGTTGCTGGCCGTCGCCGCCCACTACGTCGAGGCCGGCACGTTCGTCTACGACGGGAGCGGGATCGCCGCCGGACTGCCGGCGATGCTCGCGGTGCTCGGGATGGGCGTCAACGTCGGCTTCGTCGGGCTCCACACGTGGCTGCCCGACACCTACCCGCGACCGCACTTCGCGGCGTCGGTCTTCCTCTCGGTCTACACCACGAAGACGAGCGCGTTCGTCCTCTACCGAGCGTTCCCCGTCGGGGCCGAGAGCGATCTGGGCATTTACATCGCGTACATGGGCGGCCTGATGTCCGTCTACGGGGCGACGTTCGCCCTGTTACAACACGACATGCGGGCGCTGCTGTCCTACCACATCCAGGCCCAGCTCGGCTACATCGTCGCCGGGATCGGGATGGGCGCCTGGATGGTGGAGACCGAAATCGCGACCGCCGGGGCGATGAGCCACCTGTTCAACAACATCCTGTTCAAGAGCCTGCTGTTCATGGCCGTCGGCGTCGTCATCTTCCGCACCGGCGAGGAGGACCTCTACGAGCTGGGCGGACTCTGGCGCGAGATGCCCCTGACGGCGATCGGGTTCGCGCTCGGGGCGCTCTCGATCACCGCGATCCCCGGCTTCAATGGCTACATCAGCAAGGGGATGCTCTTCGACGCGGCCGACCCCCACTACTACGGGGTCCACGAGTTCGAAGCGCTGTACTGGCTGCTCTGGCTCGGGGCGATCGGCACCCTGCTGTCGTTCATCAAACTCGGCTACTACGTCTTCCTCCACGGCGAGAGCGACATCTCGGTGTCCGACGCCAAGCCCGGCCAGACGGTCGCGATGCTCGGGATGGGCGGGGCCTGTCTGCTCTTCGGCGTCTGGTGGCAGGGGCTGGCCGACCTCGCGCCGACGCTGCACGCCCACGGCGGCGGCGAGTTCACGTTCGCCTATCCGAACGGCGGCGAGGGCCACCTCCATCCCTACAGCTCGAGCCACCTCGAGACGGCGGGGATCCTGACGGCGGTCGCGCTCGTCACCTTCGTCGTCGTCCGCAAGCCCCTCTCGAAGCTCGATCTGGGCGATCCGGCGCGAGTCGTCTTCCCCGCGGGCTACTACGTCGGCCGGTGGTCGATGCTCGCGACGACCGAGCTCTACCGGGTCGTCGACGCCGCGGCCGTCGGCCTCGTCAAACGCTGCTACTGGGTCGGCAACAACCCCGTTCTGGCCGTCGACGCGGCCGCCCGTCGGCTTCCCATGGTCGACGTCGAGGAGCGACAGCCGACCGACGGCGGTCGGCCGTCGACGATTCACCTCCGAATGGGTATCGGAACCACCGTTCTCCTGTTGACCATCGTGCTGACGGTGATCCTGTGGCTCCTGGTCAGCTGACGGGCGCGGGGCGGGGTTCGGATCGATCAGTATCGGAGAAATAGCCTCTTTTCAGCCGTCGTCCGCCCGGTCGTCTCGCGTGCTCGAGTCGACGTCGATCACGACCGGTCGGTCTTCCGGGACGGCGAGCGTCCGTTCGAGGACCGACGCGCGCAACGCGGGGCTGGCGTCGGTCGCCTCGCGTCGATAGTCGTCGCCGTCCTCGCCGTCACCGCCGACGCCGCGGGGCGTCAGGTAGTCGCCGTCGACGTCGACGTCGGCCGCCGCACAGAGCCGTTTGAGCACCGAGCGGGCGCCCTCCGTCGTGATCGCCGGCGGGGCGATCGACCGATCGCGGGCGAGTCGGCTCGCCGTCCGCTCCTCGAGGAGCGACTCGATTCGCGCCTCGTCGTGGCCGCGCTCGGCCAGGACCTCCCTGACCCGGCGAGCGATCGAGGGCGCGTGGCGGGTCGGGAACAGCGGCCAGTCGTTCGACGGCGGGTCGAGGACGACCCGATACCGGCGCAGCGGCGTCCGGGCCGGCGCCGGCAGCGGCACGTCCTCCATTCGCTGGGACTTGCCCAGCACGCGGATCGTTCCGGTGTAGAAGTCGACGTCGTCCCACGTCGCCCCCGTGCGCCGCTCGTCGTCCGGGACCCGAAACAGCTCGGAGCCCCGGACCCCCGAGTGGGCGAGGACGGCGACCATCGCGTACTCCCGGAGCCGGTTACAGCGTTCGTCGCGGTCGCCCGGCTCCGCCGTGGCCTCGAGGGCGCGCTCGCGGACGTGGGTCTCGAGGCGGCGGCGCTGACCGGCCGTCCAGAACTCGCTGTCGGGTCGTTCCTCGGCGGTCGGAAGCGCGGATTCGGCCGCGTCGGTCGCGGCCGGGTTCGTCTCCAAGATCCCGCCGCGGACGCACCACGAGAGAAAGGCCCGGACGACCGCGTAGTAGGTGCCGGCGGTGGAGGCGGCGTACTCGCCCCGGTCGGCTCGGGCCCGCAACTCGTCGGCGTACGATCGCATGTGCTCGACCTCGAGGGCGAACAGCGACCGGACGTCGTGTTCGACCTCGAGCCAGTCGGCCCACCGACGCAGGATCGACTCGGCGTTCGAGGCGTAGGTGCCGGCGCCCGGGCCGTCCGGATCGCCGACCGCCTTCCGCTGGAGGTAGGCGTCGACCGCGTCGACGACGGTGACGCCGGCGTCGGAGTCAGTCACGGCTCGATCACCCGCCGAGAACGCCACGTGAGATCGGCGCCGCTGATCATCTACTCGTACGGTACTGCGCCACCGTCCTAAATCTGTGTTTCGGTCCCACGGAGTCGAAAAAATCGTCTCGTCGTCAGTTCGTCGCGCCGAACCGACGCACGTCCGGGTGGTCGCTGATGAGCCCGTCGACTCCGGCCGCCGCCAGCCGGTCGGCCTGATACCAGGTCTCGAGGGTGAAGACGTTCACGTCTCGACCCTCCTCGTGGGCGACCGCGAGGAGATCGATCTCGTCCCAGCCGGCGCCCTCCTGGTAGTGCTGGTCGGCGTAGAACGGCGTCCCGCGGATCATGTCGTACGGCGGGTGGACCGCCTCGGCCTCGTAGCGGCGGGCGACTTCGACGCCGGCCTCGACGGAGTCCCAGAGCAGCGGCGCGACCGGGTAGTCCGAGGCCTCGCGGGTCGTCGCCAGCGCCGCCTCGTAGAACGACGAGAAGAGGTACTCGTGGTCGAAGTCGTCGACGACGTCGAGCACGTCGGCGACGAACGGCCGCCAGATCTCCGTCTGGGCGCTGAGTTCGTCGGACGGCAGCGATTCGGCGAACCGGACGTCGAACGAGCCCGGATTCTTCAGTTCGACGTTGACGCCGACGTGGGGCGGAATCGCCTCGAGGGTCTCGCGCAGTCGGGGGACGGTCTCGCCGCTCTCGAGGACCTCGGCGCTCGTGACGGTCTCGGTGTCGGTCTCCCAGACGACGCCCTCGGCGTCGGTGAGACCGCGCTCGCCGCCGTCGCGTTCGGCGAGTCGATCGTCGTGGAAGACGACGACGTCGCCGTCTGCGGTGGGGACGACGTCGATCTCGATCACGTCCGCCCCGCGGGACGGCGCGTACGGCGACTGGACGCCGCGGGCCGACGCCTCGACGGCGCCGACGGTGTTCTCGGGGTACAGCCCGGCGAACCCGCGGTGGGCGATCAGCGCCGGTTCGTCGGGGCGATCGACGAAGCCGCGTTCGCGCGATCGGTCGTGACGTCGATTTTTCGGACCGCCGGATCGATCGCGATTGGCTCCGCGACCGCGATCGGCGCTCGCGACGCCGATCATCCCGGTCGCCGACGCGCCCGCCGCGGCGATGAACGATCGCCGGCGGAGCGCGGAACCCGAGGTATCTGGATGGTCGGTCCGTCTCTCGTCGCCGTTCGTCTCCGACATCTGTACGAGAGCGGACCCGCGACACAAATAATAATTCTTATATTTACAGTCAGTAGTAAATAGTGGCGGTATCAGTGTCAATTTCTCCCAATGAGCGGCTGGGGACGACTATGACCGGTTCCGCGGCGCGTCACCTGCCGGGCGGGAATCCAACGACCGATCGGAGAGGCGGACTATCCGTTCGGACGGACGCTCGCTCCCAGCGACTGTCGGCATTATACCGTTCGGTAACGTACGCCAACGTATGACACCCACGGCGTCACGACGGTCGATCCTGGCCGGGATCGCCGTCGGGAGCGTCGCAGGGACGGCCGGCTGTCTCTCTGACGGCCGCGACGCCGAGGAATCGGTCAGCGAACGGCGTTCCGCGGCCGACCTCTCCGCGGTGGCCGTCTCGACGGCGATCGGCGACGTCGCCGTTCGATCGACGCCTCGAGACCAGATCGTGGTCGACGGGCGAAAGGCCGCCGTCAGCCCGGACGACCTCGAGACGATCGGGCTCGAGACGGCCACCGACGGCGATTGCCTCGAGCTGGCGGTCGAACGCGACGAGTCGCGGACGCTCTTCGGTCTCCGTCCAGATCCGGTCCTCGACCTGGCCGTCGCCGTACCGGACCGCCTCGCAGTTCGGGACGTCGACACGAGAGCGGGCGACGTCGCCGTCAACGACGTCCGGGGCGATCTCACCGCCGCGACGGAAACCGGCGACATCCGCGTTGCCGACGTCGATGGAACCGTCTCGGCAGCGACCGACGCGGGAAGCGTCGAGATCGTCGATCCGACCTCGATCGATCGTCTCGAGGCCGACTCCGGCGATATCACGGCGACGCTTCCGGGGATCGACGGCGACGCGACGATCGAGACGTCGTCCGGCGCCGTCGAACTGCGTCTGCCCGACCGACTCGATCTGACGCTGGACATCACGACCGAATCGGGCGAGATCACCGTCTCCGACGTGGGGGATCTGCCCGAGATGGCCGGGGACTCGCTGATCGAGGCCGTCGTCGGGCAGGGAACGCACCGACTCGAGGTGCGGACGGAGACGGGCGACGTGACGGTGACCGGACGAGAGTGACCGACCGACTGAGCCGCAATCGACGCGCTACTCGCGACGAAGCCCGGGCGATCGCGTCGCGCCGGACAGTTCGACGTTCGTGACGACGACCCGACAGACGAACGCACCGACGATGGCGACGGCGGCGCGACCGCCCAGCCCCACCGAGGCGCCCACGAGAGACGTGACCGTACTCGTCATCGAGAACAGCACGACGGCGGGGAGCACCCAGCCGACGATCAGTATCCACGGCTCGGCCAGCGCGTCGAAGCGGCCGGCGCCGGTGCGGAACTCCTCGACCGCCTCCGGCCGCAGGATCCACCCGGCGATCGCGAGGAACGCGAAGAGCCCGAGCGACAGCATGACGTCGACGAGCGGCCCGGAGACGAACTGGAAGACCGAACTGGCGAGCGCCAGCCCGCTTCCGGTGACCGCGATCAGACCCGATACCGACAGCGTCGCCTGTCGGCGCGAGACGCCGTACTCGTCGACGAGCGTCCCGACGGGTACCTCGAGCATGCTGATGCCGCTGGTCACGGCGGCCAACAGGACGGTCGCGAAGAAGGCCGTCGCGACGACGGCGCCGCCCGGGAGCGATCCGAACACCGACGCGAGCGCGACGAAGAGCGCCCCCGGACCGCCCTGTCCCGGATCGATACCCTGTGAGAACAGCAGCGGGATCACGATCAGTCCGGCGAGCACGCCGATGAACGTGTTCGAAACCGCGATGACGAGCGTGTCGCGCGGAAGCGACGCGTCGTCCTCGAGGTAGGACGCGTAGGTGAGCATCGTCCCGGCACCGAGCGAGAGCGTGAACAACGCCTGTCCGGCCGCCGGACCGAGAACGCTCGCGAAGTTCGCGGCGAGATACTCGCCGTCGAAGCCGAGATAGAACGCGTAGCCGGCGGCGGTGTTCGGCTGCGTCGCCGTCCACGCGCTGAGGCCGACGAGGAGCACCACGACGGCCGGAAGCATGACCTTCGAGACCCGTTCGATGCCGCGGCGCACGCCGAAGAAGACGATTCCGGCGACGAGAGCGAGAAACGCCAGATGGAACCCCACGGCTTCGAGGCCGTAACTCATCGCTCCGAAGTACTGCTGGGGCTGGCCGAAGTACGCCCCGTTCGGTGAGACCAGCGTATAGCGGAGAATCCAGCCGCCGACGACCGAGTAGAACGACAGCAACACGGTCGTCGTGACCACGGTGAACCAACCTACCACCGCTCCCTCGGGCGAACCGATGAGCGAGCGAAGCGCCCCGGTCGGCGTCTGTTTCCCGCGTCGCCCGAGAACGAACTCGGCGAGCAGGCCCGGGACACCGACGCCGATGATGAGCAGTAGATACACCACGAGGAACGCGCTCCCGCCGTTCTCGGCGGTCAGCCACGGGAACCGCCAGATATTCCCGAGGCCGGCCGCGCTGCCGACCGCGGCGAGAACGAAGCCGAGATTCGAAACCCACGAGTCGCGAGTAGCCATCAGTGACTGACGGTCACTAGGGGAGAGACAAGTCTGTATTGGTTCGATCGGTCACGTCGACCGAGGCTGACACGTCGTCGCTCCACTGATTCGTTTGATTCCTCTCACCGAGGTAGTCCATCGGTAGTTCAGCCGTCGGAGCAGGTAGCGGGTCGGGGACCACTGTGATCTCGATTTCCTCGTCAAAATTCCGTATATCGATATTCAGTTTATCCACTTCGATACAACGGCTGAATCTCCCGATATCACCCCATATGTGGCCTGAGGGCTCGATGTAGCCGACGAGGGGTATGCACAGTACATTAGCCCAATAATGTACGGTGCTATTTTGAGGGTCGACGCCGTCGGTGAAGCCGAGCCGATGGACCCCACAGATTCCCGGTCGTCAGCGGGGAAGTCCCTCGAGAAGGCCAGAAACGAGTTCGTCGACGAACGCGACGGCAACTACGCGTCGAACCTCGAGTACGTCCTCGACAACTGGATCGACTGGACGCCCGACCACGTCCGGACGCTCGAGGACGTCTCGAAACGCACGATGAGAAACTACGCGGCCCACCTCAAGCGCCGCGAAACGGCCGATGCGATCAGCGCTCCGACCGCCCGCACCTACTACAACTACGTCTCGGCGCTTCTGAACTGGGGCGTCGAAACCGGCACGCTCGTCGAGAATCCGGCAGAGAAAACGAACGCGAAGAAACCGCTCCCGTCGGGGACGACCAACAGCAGCGAACAACAGTTCTGGCAACCCGAGCAACGGCGGGCGATCACCGAGTACGTCGACGAACGCGCTCGCGAGGCGATCGCCGCCGACGGCACCGACGCCTTCGAGGAGGTACGGGATCGGGCGGTGATCTACACCCTCGCCTACACCGGCGTCCGCGGGTCGGAAGTGCTGGCCGATTCGCGCCACGACGACCGCAACGGGCTGCGGTGGGAGAACGTGAACCTCGAGCGCGGCGTCATCACGGTCTTCGGGAAGAGCCAAGACGAGGAGGAGGTCGGGCTGACGGGCCAGACTATCGAACCGCTCCGGCGCCTGCGAACGCTGGTCGACCCGCCGAGCGCGTCGTGGCCGGTCTTTCCCTCTCGGCACCCACCGTCGCTGTACGATGCGATCGATAGCGCGGGCCACGAGAAACCCGACGGCGACGCGTGGGAGTACGTCTGCGAGCACGGTATCGAACCGCCGTCGATGAGTACCTCCGGGGCGCGAACCCTGTTGAAACGCCTCTCGGAGGAAGCCGAGGTGCCGGGGCTGGATCTCGAGGGCGGCGAGTATCTAACCTTACACGGCGCGCGACGCGGCGTCGGCGAGGCGCTGTACAGGGAACACGGCGCCCAGCGAGCACAGCGGACGCTTCGCCACGCCGACCCGAAAACGACCTCGGAGATGTACGCTCACATCGAAGCGAGCGAACTGGGCGAAGACAATACGGCGGTCTTCGACGACGAGTGAGCGTCCGTCCGATATCGCGAGGCCGCTATAATCGACGATCAGATTCAGGTCCTCACTGAAGCGATTCGGTTCGCAATCCCCGATACTATCGTGACGCGTAGTCAGACCTCGAGGTCGCCCGAATCGCTCGAGTCCGGATCGAAGACGAATCGTCCGCGCCAGACGGTACTCGAATCGACTCCCGGAACGAACCGATGACCGACGCGCCCCTCCGCCGCAGTTGGGTTATCTCTGCCGCGTCGCTCGCGCTCTGGGCCGTCAGCGTCCTCTCGCTGGTCGGCTATATGGCCGTTATCGGACGCGCCGGCGTGCAGCGACAGGCCGCCGACCAGCTCTCGAGGCGCGCCCTCGAGACGAATCCCGAACCGCTGATCGTCCTGCTGGGATCGACGCTCGCGCTCGGTGCGTGTGCCGTCCTCTCGCTGCTGTACTACACCTACGCGCAGTGGCGACACGTGAAGCGGCGGCGACGGCGACTCGAGTCCGAGTCGGAGCCCGACGCCGACCTCGGAGTCGAACGAACGTAACGGAGACGGTTCGGAACTACGTCTCAGCCGTCCTGCTCCGGGCCCGCGGTTTCGTTCTCGGTGTCGTTCCCCTCGCTCTCGTTGGCGTCCGGGGCGTAGCCCGTCGGATCGCCCTCCTCCTCCATGTCCTCGCCGACCTCGTCCGGGTGGTCGGCCTGTTCGTCCTCGCTCGCGTTAGCTTCGCTGTCGTTCGCGTTCTCGCCGCTTTCACTCGCGTTCTCGCCGCTGTCGCTCTCGTCGGTCTCGTTCTCGCCGCTCGGACCGCTATCGCTACAGCCGGCCAGTAGCGTCAGCGATCCGACCGCGCCGAGTCCCAGTTCGAGCGTCCGTCTGCGGGAGCAGTCCATCGTCGTCCGGGTGCTATTCGGGACTGGAGGATATCGGCGGTGCTTGCGATGCCGTCCGAACGTCGTCACGTCGCCGACTCGAGCCGATCCCGACGCGGCCCTCTCAGGACGGATGCTGGTGCCTGACCTTCTCGGCGATCTGTCCCGGAACGGGCGTCCCGCAGTCCGTGCACTTCCAGCTGGGCGACGCGATCCCCGGCTCCTTTTCGAGGTCCTGCTTGAACTCGAGGAGGGCGCCGCAGGTACAGCGGTATGTCGTGCGGGTCATATCCGATCGGTCGCGGCGAACGGAAGTAAATGAATGGGCCGACGGCGAACCCGTCGGCCTTCGCTCGAGAACCACGGGTGACACGGAACGGCAACGCATACGGATGCCACCGCCGTCGAACCGACCGATGACCGAAACGGACTACCGGATCGCCGTGGCCGACGGGGAGGCGGTCGCCGCCGTCCACCACGAGGCCCCCGGCGACGACTGGATCGTCTACTGTCACGGCTTTCTGAGCGACAAGACCGGGAGTTACGAACGTCGCTGTCGGCGCGCGGTCGAGCGCGGCTACAACGCCGTCCGGTTCGACTTCCGCGGCCGCGGGGAGTCCGACGGCCGGTTCGTCGACCAGACGCTGAGCGACAAACTCGCGGATCTGCGCGCGGTCCTCGAGCACTTCGCGCCGCCGTCGGTCGTCCTCTTCGGCTCGAGTTTCGGCGGCAAGGTCGCGTTCCACGCGGCCGCCGACGACGAGCGGGTCGCGGCGGTCGCGACGAGAGCGCCCGTGACGTACAACCGCGCGTTCGATGACTATCGCGAAATCGTCGAGCGCGAGGGCGAGTGCGAGTTCGACACCGGCGACCGGATCGACGAGCGCTTCTTCGAAGACTTCGAGACGTACGAGTTCGACGACGTCACGGCGTCGCTGTCGGTTCCCGTCGCGATCTTCCACGGGAGCGACGACGACTCGGTCGCCGTCGACGACAGCTTCGAAGCCGCGGCCGCCCTGGAGACGGACGTCCTCCTCGAGACGTTCGCGACGGAGGGCCATCGGTTCTCGACCGACGCGGAGGACCGACTGCTCGAGCGACTGTTCCACTGGCTCGAGACGCAGTGATTTCGTCGACCGTCTTCGATGTGACGCGATCCGTTATAAACCATATGCTGATATACTAATTATGGCCTGCAGAAGTCAGACACGTCACGGATGATCGGTCGGATTTGAAACCCTCATCGTCCGACCCGACGAAAATCATATATTGTCAGCAACTCTTAGAAATAAATATGGTGTCACCGCTCCGCGTCCACACTCTCCCTGCAACATGGCGATTCGCACTCATCGGTGCGCTAGCCTCGCTACCTATCACTGCCATTCTAAACTGGCTGCCGAACTCGGAGGCGACCATCGGTGGCGGTATCATGATAATCGGAGCGCTCATCGCAGGAGTCATCGCTGCAATCCGCTCGTCAGATCCAAGTGCCGCTGGACTCCGCACTGGTTTCATTGGTGGCGTTATCGGACTGTTCGTATTCGTAGTGACAGTCGGTACGACGGCGACATGGCCGCTACCCAGAGTCGCATTTTTCGTCTTCGCCAGCGGACTGGTAGTCTGCGGTTCCTCCCTCTTCGGTCTCGGATTCGGTCGTGTCGGTGGTTGGGTGGCAAACACCGCTGCCTCCCGTTGACATCCCCCCTAGCGTAAATGGAGAGGGAGCGAAGATCCCTCAAGCAGTCGGACATAGCTCGACGACACCGAGGCTTCCCGTACTGCAGGTGTTCTGAGCGTCTGTTTCATATCACTCGAGACAGTGGCGGCCGAACTCGGATCCGGCAAATCGGCCCGACCGAGAGCGAATTTTCTCGGCCAGAAAAACCGGACCGTTTTTCATACCGATAGGGAAACGAACAGGTAGCAGTGAGTGAGGATACCGATCTGTCGACGGTGCTCGCCGTACTCGACGACGAGTACGCACGTGAGATCCTCACCCATACGAGCGTCGAACCCATGTCTGCCAGTACCTTGAGCGAACGGTGTGATGCGTCCCTGCCCACGATCTACCGACGGCTCGACCGTCTCGAGGAGTGTCGACTCGTCTCCGAAGAGACCGAGCTCGCCCCCGACGGCAACCACTACAGCGTCTACAGCGCGAACCTCGAGTCGCTCGAACTCTCCCTCGGTGACGGCGAGTTCGAACTCGAGGTCACGTATCAGGACGAAGACGTCGCCGACAAGTTCACCCGAATGTGGGAGGGGATGCGATGAGCCAGGACGTCGTTCGAATCGACGAAGCGCCGCTGTTCGAACTGCTGACCGTCGCGAGTCTCTTCCTCGTCGCACTGATCGGAACGATCATCGCGTATCAGGCGTATCGGGGCTACCGTCGCAACGACGCGTCGTCGATGCTCTATCTCGCCGTCGGCTTGCTCTTTCTCACGCTCTGTCCGTTTCTGATCAACGTGACGGTCACGACCGCGCTGCGGACGGATCAGGTCGTTACGGTTTTTCTCGAAAACGTCAGCAGACTCGTCGGACTGATCGCGATCATGTACTCGCTGTACGGACAGCACTGAGGGTCTGCAGCGACGAGAACCGATTTCGATGTATCCCCCGTTGGGCCGAAGCGAACGGCGGGGACAGCGGAGACGGATGAATCAGGACGACCTGGAATGGGGAGAGCCGCCCTGACGCTCGGAGTGGGGCTAGACGATGGGGGATGATCGGATTCGATGGGGAGAGTGCCGTCGGGAGTCGGGAACTCCGCCCCGGTCACTCCTTTCGGCCGTTCCCTAATAGTGCCACGAGCGCGTTTTCTGGGTCGGAAAATCCTCGATAGTCGTCGACCGCGCCGCCGATCGCCGCTACTGTGGCGTCCCAACGGTCCGAACGGCGGTTCCACAGGTTCTTTGGGCCGCCGCTCGAGGATCCGATATGCACTATCTCGTCGGAACGACGTCGGTCCACACGACGGCAGCGATCTGCGACTATCTCGACGAGCGGGCGACGGCCGACGACACCGTCACGGTCGTCGCCGTCGCGCCGACGGACGACGCGACGGCTCGCCGGGACGCACAGGAGGCGCTCAACGTCGCCCCCGTCAGACTGGCGACCGTCGGAACGGTTCGGACGGAACTCCGCGAAGACGGCGATCCGGCCGCGGTCCTGCTCGACGAAGCGACGACCGCCGAGGCCGACGAACTCCTGCTCACGCCGCGCGAGGTGACTTCCGACGCCCCGTCCGGCGTCGGGGAGACCGTCCGCGCCGTTCTCGAGCGGAGCTCGATTCCCGTCGTCGTCGTCCCGTCTCCCGAACTGTAACGCTCTCGGAGGGACGAGTGCAGCCGCCGGTCGCGCTACCAGCGTCGTGTTTGGCCCGCACATAGTCTCCGAACCCGTACACTCAATTCGTTCGAAACGACTGCCTTCTCCACGGTAGCGGACGGCTACTTAATCGACTCGTCAGTGAACCGTTCCCACGATGAGCGAGGAGATTCCGCTATTCGAAATTCCGTGGGACGAGAACGACGTCGCGAACGCCGTCGATTCGCTCACTCGCGGCTCCTACTGGGCGAACGGGCCGTATATCGAGGAGTTCGAGCGCGGACTCGAGGCGTATCTCGGCGTCGACCACGCGATAACGGTCAACTCCGGGACGACGGCGCTGGTCGCCGCGCTGACGACGCACGGTATCGGCGAGGGCGACGAGGTGATCGTCCCCTCGTTCACGTTCATCGCGACGGCGAACGCCGTCCGACTCGTCGGTGCACGACCGGTGTTCGCGGACATCGAACGCGAGACGTACGGGATCGATCCGGAACACGTCGCGACGCTGGTGACCGACGATACGGCCGCGATCGTGCCCGTCCACCCGTACGGTGCCCCCTGCGAGATCGGGCTGCTCGAGGACATCGCCGCCGACGCGGACGTGGCGCTGATCGAGGACGCCGCCGAGGCGTTCGGCGGCGATTACCGCGGTCGAACGCTGGGAACGATCGGCGACTCGGCCGCTCTGAGCTTCTGTCAGAACAAGATCTTGCCGACCGGCGAGGGCGGGGCCGTCGTTACCGACGACGACGAGATCGCTCGTCGACTCGACCGATTCCGCTCTCACGGCCGGGCCTCTGACGACTACTTCGGCTCGAGCGACAGCGGCGAGTACGTCGACTTGGGAACGAACGTCCGCATGTCCGACCTGGTCGCGAGCATCGGCTGTTCGCAACTCGAGAAGGTCGAAGACCACATCGCGAACCGACGGCGGGTCGCGACGCGCCTCTCCGAGGGGCTCGCCGACGTCGCCGGTGTCGAACCCCATACGGCGGCCGGCCGCGGCCGTCACGTCTACCAGCTGTACACCGTCACCCTCGACGAAACGATCGATCGCGACGTCGTTATCGACACCTTATCTTCGCTGAATATCGCGTCAAAGATCTATTGGGAACCGGCCGTTCATCTGACGCAGAGCTACCGCGATGAATACGGCTATCGGCGAGGTTCGCTCCCCGTAACGGAGGAAATCGCGGGACGCGTCATCTCGTTACCGATGCATCCAGCGCTTCCCGCGGACCAGATCGACCGTATCACGTCGGCCGTCGAAACCGGTGTCGAACGCGGACGGGAAGTCGATACGGCGGACCGACCGAATCCGGCGAACTGAACCCTCTCGCGACTATTTCGCGGCGACGATCGTCTCGATCCGGATTCGCCCAGCAGGTGCGAATCCGTCTGGAAAACTGACTGACTGTCAGGCCAACCGACCCATAACAAAGGGGAACAATCCGGTCCGGACGAATAGGCCGCGCTGACGCCGGTACGAGACCGCGGATGCTGCGGCAGTTGGGGTTACAAGTCACCTATGAGATGGTCAGTTACAGCCGATACAGGGACGTCGATCCGGGAGGCGCTCACGCGGATCGACCGCTCCGACTACGGAGGTATCGTTGTCGTCGACGACGAGGACCGGCTCGTCGGAACTGCGACGGCCGATCGACTCAGACGGAGCCTACGTGACGGCGTCGCGCCCGACGCACCGGTGGCGACTGCCGTCGACGATGAGCCGACCGTCGTCGACGCGAGCGGCTCCGAGCGAACGGTCGAGAACGAGACGGAGTCTCGCGGAAACGAGACCCCGGAAACGGTCGTCACGCCCGTGATCGACGAGGACGAGACCGTCATCGACGTCACGACCGTCGAACGACTCGACGGAATCGCGGCCGACGTCGAACCGACGACCGGCGGCGTCGAGCGGGTACTCGTCGTCGGCGGCGCGGGATACCTCGGCTCGGTCCTCTGTCGACAGCTCCTCGAGGAGGGGTTCGACGTCCGCGTCCTCGATCCGCTGCTGTACGGCGACGCGGGAATCGCCGAACTCGCCGACGACGATCGGTTTACGCTTCACCGGGGCGACGCGCGATCGGTCGAAGCGGTCCTCGAGGCGATCGACGGCGTCGATGCCGTCGTTCATCTCGGCGGAATCGTCGGCGATCCGGCCTCCGAAATCGATCCGGAGAAGACCCTCGAGTACAACCTCCACTCGACGCAGCTCTTGGCGTCGGTCTGCAAGTACCACGGCATCACGCGGTTCGTCTTCGCCTCGACGTGTAGCGTCTACGGTCGGTCCGACGGCGACACCGGGCGACTCGCCGAGGGCGACGCTCGCAACCCCGTCTCGTTGTACGCCCGGCTGAAGATCCAGTCCGAGCGCGTGCTCCGCGAACTCGCCGACGAGCACTTCGCCCCGACGATTCTCCGGATGGCGACGGTCTACGGCCGGTCGCCGCGGATGCGGTTCGACCTCGTCGGAAACGTCCTCCCCGCGAAAGCGTACTCGGAGGGCGTCGTCCCCGTCTTCGGCGGCGACCAGTATCGGCCGAACGTCCACGTCGCCGACGCCGCTCGCGCGTACGTCGAGTGTCTCACGGCACCGATCGAGGACGTCGGCGATACCGTCTTCAACGTCGGATCGAACCGGCAGAACTACCGGATCGACGAACTCGCGACCATCGTCGAGGACTGCTTCCCCGACGCGTCGATCGAATTCCACGAGGACCGAACCGACGAACGGAGCTATCGCGTCGCGTTCGACAGGATCCGATCGGTACTCGACTTCGAACCCGAACGAACGATTCGTGATCACTGCCTCGAACTGCGAGACGCGTTCGAAGACGGGATGTACGGCGAGTACACGGCCACCAGGTACAACAACTACGAGACGCTCGACCGGGCACCGAGCTTCGAGAACACGACGGCCGTTCTCGAGTCCCACGACTCGTCGACGGCCGAGCGACCGCACGAGAAACTCCCCTCCGGTGAAGTGTAGTCCGAGCCTCGTTCTCTTCGGACGCCGTCGGGTTGTGCGACGGCCAGACGGCCGTAATCGTCTGTCTGATCCCGTTTGACAGGACGACGGCAGCGAGTCCGAGCGACGATTGGACTCCGGTCGCCCTCGAGACCGATTCGCTCGTCGTTCGATCACCTCGCTATTCCAGAGTACCAGTTCGATACGGAGTAACACACCCGTTTTACGGTATTGGATACCGTACTCGTTCCCGATGTGCTCGCTCGACGTCGATCCACTGGACGCCCGGGTCCTCGCACGCAACTACGAGTACGCGCAGAAGAACGTGCGCCTCCTCGCGCTGTGGTACGAGTGCGATATCCAGCGGATGCTCGAACTCCTGGCGGAACACGACATCGAACTCTCCAGAAACGATCGACTGCAGTTCGGAGCGGACTATCGAACGGCACGGCAGGCCTCGTGCAAGTAGCGCGAGCGCCCGTCGTCAGACCATACTGCTCGCCGAGTCTCGAGTGGTATCACGCGGACGTTCGGTCGCACGACCAGTGGTAACGCGAGCGGTACGTCACCGGTCCATAGTCTCGGCTCCGTTCACGAACGGACCTTCCGATTCCTTCCCGATTAATCGATATATTTCGCGAAACGGGAGCGATGTAGCGGTTTTCCGACACAATTGATCGTTCAGTGACCAATTATACCGGGAGATGACAAGGCTGAAGGCCGTAACCGAAAACTCACCGCTGTGCGCTACAGTTCGGCGGCGAAACGCGCGATTGCTGACCTCCGGAGCGGTGGCCGCGGGAAGATACTGCTCGCCGTCGCCTTCGGCTGGTTCCTGTCGATCAGCGTCCGGATGATCTACCCGGCAGTGTTACCGGACATCCGCGGTGCGTACGGTCTCACGCTGACGTCGTCCGGTTTCCTGTTGACCGTGCTCTGGATCGCGTACGCGTGCGGACAGCTTCCCGGCGGGATCCTCGCCGACTGGACCGGGGAGCGTCCGCTGTTGATCGCCAGTTCGCTCCTCGCCGCGGCGATGCTCGCGCTCGTCATCCTCGCGGACTCGGCGATCATCCTGTTTCTGGCGACGGCGCTGTTCGGCGCGGGAACGGCGCTGTACGGCGTCTCGCGGTTCACGATCCTGGAGAAGATCTATTCCGAGCAACTCGGCACTGCAACGGGCGCGACGATGGCCGCCGGCGATATCGGGAACGCGGTGATGCCGCCCGCCGCCGGGTTCATCGCGACCGCGTTGGCCTGGCAGTACGGCTTCGGGTTCGCCGTTCCGCTCTTCCTGCTCGCTGCGGTCGGGCTCTGGGCGACGCTGCCGAAACAGACGTCGACAGCGACGTCGCTGCGAGAGTCCCTCGTACTCGACGGTGTCGTCTCGACGTTGTCTCGGCCGACAGTGTTGCGTGGTACCGCACTGCTCGTGGTATGGGCGGTGATTATTCAGGCATTCATGGGGTTCTACCCGACGTATCTGATCGACGTGAAGGGGTTCTCAGCGCGGATCGCGACCGTTCTGTTCGGCTTCTTCTTCGCGCTCGGCATCCTGATGAAGCCGATCGCGGGTCGGGCTTACGACAGCATCGGCGTTCGAGTCCCGCTGTTAGTGATCATGAGTACGGCCAGTCTGGCGCTCGCCGCGCTTCCGTTCGTCGGTGCGGCGTGGCTGTTCGTTCCCTTGACGGCGCTTGCGAGCAGTCTTCTGGGATTCGAAACGATCGTCATCTCCGATCTGACCCGTCGCCTTCCGGACGGGACGCAGGGAACGAACTTGGGCGCGCTCCGGTCGGTCTATCTCGCGCTCGGTGCGTTGAGTCCGGTCCTCTTCGGAGCGGTCGCCGACCGAGGATACTTCGACGAGGCATTCCTCGGTATCGCCGCGCTCGCCGGCGTGGTCGCTCTCACCGTGTTCGCCTCTATCGATTACTGAAGCTCACACGCGCGTTCCGATGGACGCGCTCTCGTCGGAGAACGACTACGAAGACGACGAATTCAGGGAATTCGTATGGAAGAACGCTGTGAACTACTGCGATAACTCACGGTGCGTTGTCTCGTGTACGTTACCGGGTTTTCGCTCGGCTCACCGTTCTACCGAGCGAACGGTTTCGTACCAGTAATTTAAGCGTGCATGTAGTGCTGTGTATTACAATCGAGACGAAGACGATTTCACTCGACGAGGAAGCCTAAGAGCGGCTGAAGGCTCGGAAGAGAGAGGGAGAGAGCTTCAGTGAAACCGTCAAGCGCCTCGCCGGAGAACGGCCGTGGAACGAAATCACAGGAATTCTCTCCGAGGACGAGGCGGCAGACCTCGAGGCCGCTATCGAGGAGGGCCGAACGAAGTTCGGAGAGCGGAGTGACCGCTTCACAGCGGAGTTAGACGAAAGCCGTAGGCGACGAGACATCGAAATGATTCAGGACACATCGTTCATTATCGACTTACTACGTGGCGATGAAAACGCAGAGCGACTTCTCGATATCGTTGAAAAAGAAGCACGACCGCAAAAAGTGTCCTCCGTGACGGTTTTGGAACTCTACGAGGGCGTTGCTCGGTCTCAGATATCGGACACGAAGCGAGAGTGAATTCTCGAGATACTAGAAACGAAGCACGTCGTGAGTGCCGACCACACCGTGATGCGAAAAGCCGGAAAACTCTCCGGTGAGCTAATCAACGGCAGCGAACGGATTGACCGAGAAGACTGTATTATCGCTGCGACTGCGCTTCTCAACGACAAACCGGTTCTCACGAGAAATACCAAGCACTTTGAGCGTATCGACGGCCTCGAAGTACGGTCTTACTGAGGATTTGACTGCGTGAGAGGCTACCTATACTTTGTTCAGGTAGTCGTTATCCAATGTGCGAACTACTGAAACGCAGTCTAATACCACAAAACCACTATTGGTGGTAAGATTCTTTGTCTATGGCACCATAGTCATATTAATGTCAGCAGAAACGGACGGGCAGGGGAGGCTGTACATCCCCAAAGACGTACGAGAAAAATACGGCGAAAAGTACCACATCGTCACGTACGAGGACAGAATTGAACTCGTTCCGGTTGCAGACGACCCGCTCGCTGCAGTCCGCGAGGCGGCAGGCGAGTTACGTGATGCCTCCGTCGATGATATTCGTGCGGACATCGAAGCAGAAGCGAAAGCTGAGGCTCGCGAGAACGGGGACGATAGATGACGGTTTACGTCGAAACTGACTTTCTACTCGCACTCGCCAAAGACTCGGACTGGTTGCAGCAATCAGCAGAAGAGGCACTCGACGAGTACGACGTAGAAACGTCGTCCTTCTCCTATCTCGAACTCCTTCTCGCCCGAGAACGGTACGAGTTCGATTACGTCCCACTCGTGGCAAACTTGCTCGAACTCGTCCCTGTCCGAGACGAGGAAGAACGACAAATCGTTCTGAAGGCCGTCAACTACTACGACGAGGGAATGACGGCGTTCGATGCGTTCCACGCAGCGACTGCGGAAACACGTACGCTGAACGTGCTCTCATCGGAGAAAGACTACGAGGACATTGAGGTGGAACGAGTCCCGCTAGAACCGGCTGATGAATGACGTAGCAATATTCCCGTCGCGTGCTACCGATTCTCGCGCTGCTCGACCTTGTTCAGCTCGATCAGCAGTCGGAAAATCGCCTTCACGAGGTTGGCGTCGACGTCGAACTGCTCGGCGTTCTCCCCGGCCCGCTCCATCACCTGTTGTTCCTGTTTCTCGTCGGTCGTCGGCAGACCCTGTTCGTCCTTGACCTGTGCGATCGTATCGGCGACGTAGGTGCGCTGGGCGATCAGTTCGACGATCTCGCGGTCGATCGTCTGGATCTCCTCGCGCAGTTCGTCGAGCGTCATCTCGTCAGGTAGTCGGTTCTCTGTCCCACCGTCCGTCGCTGTCTCGGAGTTGCGAGTCATATCGTTTGTGTCCCGTCCGTTCGCGTCGCCAGTAATCGTGTCGTTCCGTCGCGGTCGTCCCACCGCTCTCGGGCCGCCTCGAGCGTCGATCGGTCGCCGACGGCGACGTAGCTCGGTCCCGTTCCCGACAGCGAGACGCCCTCGACGTCGGGCAAGACGTCCATCATCGGTCCCGTCGGGAACTCGAGGGCGGCCGAGAAGGCGAAGCCGTTGACGGTCATCGCCTCGCCGTAGCGACCGTCGAGGGCGAGTTCCGCGACGAGCTCGGCCATCGGCGCGACGCGCTCGCAGGCCGAAATATCGGCGTCGGCGCTGAACGACTGTTCGGGCGGCGTGTAGACGAGTGCGTCCCAGTCGACCGCCTCGCGAGCGAGCAACTCGTCGGTCGCGTTGTCGGTGACGGTGACGCCGCCGAGCATGCTCGCGCTGGCGTCGTCGAACGCGCCCGTCGCGGTGACGCCGGCGTCGCGGGCCGCGCGGACGCCCAGGCGACAGGCGTCGACCCGATCGATCGTGTCGGCGATCTCGAGGGCGTCCAGCGTCGCGAGCACGGTCGCGTTCGCCGCGGCGCTGGAGCTCTTCAGGCCCGAGGCCATCGGTACCTCGCTGTCCGTTCGGACTCGAGCGCCCACGGCCGACGCGTCGAGGCCCGCGTCGTCGGCGTACTCGGCGAGCGTCATCGCGACGCAGCGCTCGACGAGCGTCGTGTCGGCGTCGGGCTGCCCGGCGATTTCGGCGTCGATCTCCCCGGTATCGGTGAGTTCGACGGTGGCTGTCGTCTCGAGGTCGATCGCGAACGCCGAGCCGGTCCCGGTCGCGAGCGCGTTGAGAACCGTTCCGGCGGCGGGGGCGACGGCGCGGCCGTCCATAGTCACACTCTCTCAGACCGCGTACTTACGGCTGACGGTTCGCCGGATTCCCGAAACGATCACCGTCTCGACGTCGCAGGCCGAGTCGATCCCGCTCGCTGGCCGACGGCTCGGACGCGTCGGCGTCGACGGACCGACGACGGAACCGACCGTTTTTCCGGGATCCGACCGAACGAGCGACCAATGAGCGCGCGCAACAACGTCGCACCCAGTACGATCGGCGTCGACTTCGTCGAAGGGGGCGTCGTCGTCGAGTATCTCGACGGTCGGGACGTCTTCTATCACGGCCCGCCGAAACCCGTCGAGGGAGCGATCACGACGCCACCGGGAAAGGAAGTCCACGTCCTCGTCACCGATCCCGACGGCGTCGAGGGCGTCATGACCTACGTCAACGACCGCAACACCCACGACGACATCCTCGAGTCGACCGGCGTCGGCCGCGTGATGCTCGAGCGAGACGACGAGGAGGAGCTGTTCCCCGGCGTCACCGTCTCCACGGAGGGCTACTCGATTCGCGTCGAGGCCGATCTCGAGGTCGTCGACGGTCGCGTGTTCGTCTTCGCCGAGGACGAGATGAGCGAGCACGCCTACGAACTCGTCGAGCACGTCGAGACGGAGGCCACCGCGACCGACGACGGGGAGGGATCGACCGACGCAGTGGACGGCGACGGGACCGAGACCGGCACCGAGTGGGGATAACGGATGCCGCTGCAGAAACCGTGGCGCGACCTCGGTCGGGACGCGGTCTCGAGTGCCCCCGATCGGCCCGGCGTCTACGAGTTCGGCGACAGTTCGGGGAACGTACGGGCGGTCGACCACGGCGTCCTCCGCGACGAACTCAAGACGGCGCTGGCCTACGGCGACGCCGACCGCGTGCGGTGGACCGAAACCCACACGCTCGAGCAAGCCCGCGAACTCGCCGCCGACCATCGCGAACGACTCGAGTAACGGAGCGTTCGGTATCGGGCGCGCTGTGAGATGCTCCTCGTTCTCGTTCGATGACGGCTTTTCTCCGGAACCGATCCACATTGGCAGAACTCTCCGGAATCTGAACGACTCTCCGTCGGGTCAACAGCTGTTAGTACGGGCCAGCACGCTCGTCGCTACCCATCGCAACGATCGGGGACCGTCAGTATCGTAAAAGAGAAACGAGACTTCCTCAATAGCGAGGAGTCCCGTTAGAGAGCGTCATCCATCGATTCTAATCGCCCCCACCTCTTTCTGCTTTTAGTAGTCTCCGTGTTTCTTGTGGCCCTTGCCTTTGCCTTTCTTGTGGCCTTTACCGCGTTTCTTCTTCTTCTTGTGACCCCTCTTTTTGCCTCTCCCCCTCTTGCTGGCCTTTTTATTACCGCGCGCTCCGCTTTCCTTTGATTTGTGTCCAGGCGGCGTTTTCTTCTTTTTACCGTCGTCTTTTCCACTTGCCGAAGCGGCGCCGGTGAATCCGATCGCGGCGAGACTCGCCGTCCCCACAGCTTGGAGGATACCTCGGCGGTCGCTGGTTTTCTTGCCTTCAGTCATTTTCGTTCTCGGGCGGGATTCCGCCCGTCAGAAGGGCACTCCGGGGATCTGTATTAACGGCTACAATCGTTACAACCGTTGGTCACAACTGTTACAATCGTTTCGGGGTGTCAATTCTACATACTAACTATTCCCGATCGGGTGAATAAATCCGGGAAGATTCGATGAAATTTAATGGCTCTTATTCATTCTAGGGAAAGTAACTTGATCTCGTTACTTAGACACGGGTCCAGACACGAGCGTTCACCGAAGGCGGCAAACCGCGTCGTAACCGGGCCGATAATTTCGATCGATGGGAAGGACCGATTTATGGCTCCCCCATACTGGTTCAGTTACAGTTCGTTACTAGCGGGACGTTTCGATATAGCGCTCGAGGGCAACTGAGACGGCTGAGTTGATTTCGGACGGAACGCTACGTTCAGCGTGCGCGGTACTGAGGTAAACGATCAGTAGCACCGTTTCAGCGGCCGATGCCGAGTACTTGCCCCGATCGCAGTGACGAGTGGCGGTTCGCTGAGAATTCCGCGACGTGATTGTCAACGGAAACGTATCGCGTGAGAACCAGTAGTCAGGGTCAGACGCGCGTAAAAGTACGTTCACCGAGTCCCGTGCTGGATCGCCGTGATTTCAGTTTTCGTGTCAGCGTTATCACGTGTGCTATCCGGTGATTGTTCCCAGTGCCTACCTCCGAGCGACCGACCCCGAGAATCGGGTCTCTGCATAACCGTTTACCGTTTCAACCGCTACTATTCGTAACCAATCGCCGGTTACCTCATAGCGACACATTTCCACTTTTGATAACGTTATCCCATAGGGAGAGAGTATAACCAACGGGCGTGCGCTGACGACGGACCGCGACAGACGGCACCTCGCCCGCGCCGGTGATGCGGACGACAGCGACCACTATCAGGCCGTCTCGAGGGTTCGCCGACGGATCCACGAGAATATCGGCGAAGACGTCGAGCTGCGCCAGGAGTACAATCCGCGTCTGCTCGAGGAACTACAGGGCGTCGTCTGCAAATCGACGGAAGACGACGATCCGTTAGACGAGGCCATCGAGCACATGATCGACGCCCTCGAGAGCGTAACCCGCGTTCGCAGTCGGCGGTACGAGGCTGGAACACAGGACGCCCGAGATCGGTCGGTCGACAGCGACGAAGACGATGATAACGGGGACCAGTCCGCAACCGAGGACGCTCGCATCGAGACGGCACTGGACCACATCGACGCCGCCCGACGAGCGCTCGTCGACGACGTCCGGCCGTTCTCGCTCTTCGTTCGTCACCGCTCTCCGTTCTCGCCATCGAGATCGAGCTGCAGTTTTCTCCACAATAACACGTGTACCGCTGTACGACCTATTCCGGATTCTCGGGTTCGAATCACACGCTCGACTCGAGTGACCGCCATCGGGGTTGAGACCGGTTGCTTACTGAATGTACGACGGATCGGAGTCGTCGCAGTGGTTCTCGTGTTCGGTCGCGTCTGACTTCTCGTCGAACAGCAGCCCGCAGCTCTCGCACTCCCACCAGGTCGCGTCGTCGCGCTCCGTCTGGAGTACCATACGGGAGGCGTCACCGCGAACGGCAAAATGCGTTTCTCCGAGTACGGAGCCGGTACTCGTCACTTATCGATCTCGATGTTCGTGTGAGTGTTCGACCGCGACTGTGCCTCCGTGGAATCGTCGTCCAACAGTCGCTGCATCTCGCGCTCGAACTCCGCCTCGCTGATCTCGCCCGCGACGTACTGCTCTTTGAGTTGCTGTCTGCGATCTTCGGTCGTCGGCTCGACTCGCTCCGAGACGTCGAACTGGCGCAGGATCGGGTACTCTCGCTCAAGGCGTTCGACGAGCGACGCCAGCCGGTCGCTCCGGGGAAGCGATTTGGCCCGAAGCACGGAGACGACCGTCGCGGTCAGAAACGCGACCGCGAGCAGTCCGAGGACGATCCCGACGACGACCCACTCGGCGGCCGCCCCGAGCATCGCCAGCAGCAGGAACTCCTCGCCGTAGGTCGCGCCACCGGAGAGCACGGAGAGCGCGTCCAGGAGCCCGACCAGACCGACGCCGACGAGCAGGACCCCGGTGACGACGAAGCCGCCGAAGTACAGCCAGTGACGCGATACCATGACCGATACTCAGTCACGAAACGAATTAAGGATACGGGATCGACCCGGCGGAACGGCCCACCGCGTAGGCGTCGCTCCGGCAGTCCTAGGCGTCGAGCTCGGTCAGCTCCTCGACGTCCGGAATCTTCTCGCTCGCGGTCGTGATCTGTTGCATGCGCTGTTCGTGTTTGGTGTAGGCGTACTCGGCGAGCTCCGACGGGCTCGGACCGGGTCCCTCCTCGGTGCTGGCCCCGCCCTCGCCGGCCAGACTGTCCTGAACGAGCGGGACCAGCTCGTCGACCGTGTCCCGGAGCACGTCGGGGTCGACCTCGCCGTCCATCACGAGCGACTTGAGCTGGGCCATCCCGAAGCCGACGTGGCGACCCTCGTCGCTGCGGACCAGTTTGAGCCCCTCGACCAGCCCCGGCAGGCTGGGGAGGCCGGGTTCCCGCTCCCCGTACGCGAGGGTCAGTCCGTAGTAGCCCGTCTGCGCGAGAATGCCCTCGATCGTCAGGTGGTAGTGACAGTGGGCCTTCGCGCGGTTCTCCGGCGTGTCGTCCTCGAGCAGGCGCGCCATCGCCCGCTCGTTGCGCTCGAACAGTTCGTCGTAGGCGTCGTTGAACCACTGCTCGTCGGTCGGCGACGAGAGCTCCTGCCCGCGGCGCTCCTCCTCCGCGTGGATCACTTCCCGCCAGTAGCGGTCGAAGAAGTCGGTGTGCTTCGACTCCTCGTAGAGCTGGGTCGTGATGAACAGCTGGTCGTCGACGTCTTCGAGGACGACCGCCAGCGGCGCGAGGTCCTCAGTCACCGACTCCTCGCCGGCGCCGAACAGCGCAAGCGACTGTTTCAGTCCCTCGAACGCCGGCTCCGGGAGTTCGGTAGCGCCCTCGCGGTCCGCCTCGAGATCGATCTCGTGGGGGTCCCAGTGCTTCTCGACGGCGTTCCGATAGTATCGATGGGAACGCGTCGACGAATCGAGTCGCATCTCGGGCTGCGCATCGAGCGGCATGCGAATAGCTACGCTCGAGATCCCGATGAACCTGTATCTCACACAGTAGGGTGTTTAAGTAATATCGGACGAACGTGATCGTATGGGGCTCATCGCGGAGTTCCGATTGACGTCGCTCGAATTGCCGCTGACGGACGCGGTCGCGGCCGTCCCCGAGGTCACGGTCTCCATCGAACGAATCCTCGTCGTCGACCCCGAGCGACCGGTCGCCCTCTGTCGGGTCGTCGACGATCCCGACGACGAGTTCGGCGCCGCGTTGACCGACGATCCGACGGTCGCCGAGCACGTTCCGCTGGACGAATCGAGCGGGAGCACGCTCTACCGAGTCAGACTGCGCGACCCGCCGGTCCCGATCTACCGAAAGTACGTCGAACTCGGTACCACGCCGCTGGGCGGAATCGTGACCGTCGACGGCTGGTGGGGGCGGGCACGGTTCCCCGACCGCGAGGCGCTGGCCGAGTATCGCGCGTTCTGCGTCGATCGGGGTGTGACCTTCCAACTCGAGCGGCTCACCCGGGAATCGACGGCGGACGATCCGCCGTTCGGTCTCACGCGAGAACAGTACGAGGCCCTCGTCGCGGCCCGCGAGGCGGGCTACTTCGCGGTGCCGCGAGAGGCGTCGACCGAGGCGGTCGGCGAGCGACTGGGTATTTCGGGCCCGTCGGCCTCCGAGCGCATTCGTCGGGGGATCGATCGACTGCTCGAGAACGCCCTCTAGCGAGGACGACCCTCGACGTGACGCCGCCGACTTCAACGCCGATTGACAGGACAATTCTCAAGGCGACGCGGGCGAAAGGACCGCCCATGAGTGAGTCGGATTCGGACGGCGTTTCGCTGACGGTTCGAGCCGCCGAAAAGCGAGACGCCGGACGCGGTGTCGCACGGATCCCGGAGCTGGCGCGGCGTCAACTCGGCGTATTGAGCGGCGACACCGTCGTCATCGAGGGCGAGACCGCGACCGTCGCGAAGATGTGGCCGGCCGATCCGTCGGTCCCGGAAAACGTCATCCAGGTCGACGGGGACACGCGCGCGAACGCCGGCGTCCACGTCGGCGATACGGTCACCGTTCGAACGAAGGACACGTCGGCGATCGCCGAGGCCGAACGCGTGACGCTGACGCCGCCGCCGACGCTGACGGACGACCAGTTAGCGGTCGCCGAGCGCGAGGCGACCAAGACGCTCCGGAACCGACCCGTGCGAGCCGGCGAACAGATCCGGATCGAGGGCGTCGATCAGGAGGCGTTCCGGGTCACCGACACCGACCCCGACGGCGACGTTCGAATTACGAGCACGACTACGGTCCGGATCGTGGGCAGCGACGCGGGCTCGAGCAGCGGGGCCTCGAGAACCGACCGGAGCGATGGACGAACCCGCGACGACGGGTCCGCCGATCCGTCGGAGGGCGGCGCGGCCGCGACCGCGCCCACCGAACCAACCTCCGGCGTCACCTACGAGGACATCGGCGGGTTGGACGAGGAGCTCGAGCTCGTCCGGGAGATGATCGAACTCCCCCTCTCCGAGCCCGAGCTGTTCCGCCGCCTCGGCGTCGATCCGCCGTCCGGCGTCCTCCTGTACGGCCCGCCGGGCACCGGCAAGACGCTGATCGCCCGCGCGGTCGCCAACGAGGTCGACGCCAACTTCGAGACGGTCTCCGGACCGGAGATCATGTCGAAGTACAAGGGCGAGAGCGAGGAACGGCTCCGCGAGGTGTTCGAGCGCGCCGAGGAGAACGCGCCGACGATCGTCTTCTTCGACGAGATCGACTCCATCGCCGGCCAGCGCGACGACGACGGCGACGCCGAAAACCGGATCGTCGGCCAACTGCTGACGCTGATGGACGGCCTCGACGCCCGCGGCGAGGTGATCGTCATCGGCGCCACGAATCGGGTCGACACCATCGATCCCGCGCTCCGTCGGGGCGGCCGCTTCGACCGCGAGATCCAGATCGGCGTCCCCGACGCAGAGGGCCGCCGGGAGATCCTCGAGGTCCACACCCGCGGGATGCCCCTGGACGACGACGTCAACGTCGACGCGCTCGCCCGCCGAACGCACGGGTTCGTCGGCGCGGACCTCGATTCGGTCGTCAGCGAGGCCGCGATGGCGGCGATCCGCGGTCGGCCGACCGAGAGCGACGAGCGGGCGGCGTGGAACCGGGATCCGACGGTCCACAAGCGGCACTTCGACGAGGCGCTGGCCTCGGTCGAACCCTCCGCGATGCGCGAGTACGTCGCCGAATCGCCGAACACCGACTTCTCGGACGTCGGCGGCCTCGAGGAGGCCAAACAGCTGCTTCGGGAGTCAGTCGAGTGGCCGCTGACCTACGACCGGCTGTTCGAGGAGAC
The DNA here is from genome assembly GCF_037914945.1 of Haloterrigena sp. KLK7. NCBI lineage: Archaea > Methanobacteriati > Methanobacteriota > Halobacteria > Halobacteriales > Natrialbaceae > Haloterrigena > Haloterrigena salinisoli. The sequence goes on along the minus strand of NZ_CP149790.1, from coordinate 12,039 downwards.
CAACACCCAGCCGCCGTCGGGCGTCCTCCTTCACGGCCCGCCGGGCACCGGAAAGACGTTACTCGCACGCGCGCTCGCGGGAGAGACGGACGTCAACTTCGTCCGCGTCGACGGGCCAGAGATCGTCGACCGCTACGTCGGAGAGTCGGAGAAGGCGATCCGCGAGGTGTTCGAGCGCGCCCGCCAGTCGGCCCCGTCGATCGTCTTCTTCGACGAGATCGACGCGATCACGAGCGCCCGCGGCGAGGGCCACGAGGTGACCGAGCGGGTCGTCTCTCAGCTCCTGACGGAACTCGACGGGATGCGAGAGAACCCCAATCTCGTCGTGTTGGCCGCGACGAACCGCAAGGAGCACATCGACCCCGCCCTGCTCCGTCCCGGACGACTCGATACGCACGTCTTCGTCGGCGAGCCCGACCGCGAGGCCCGCGAGAAGATCCTCGCGGTCCACACCCGCGGCAAGCCCTTGGCCGACGACGTCGACGTCGCAGAACTGGCCGGCGAACTCGAGGGCTACACCGGGGCGGACCTCGAGGCGCTCGTCCGGACGGCCTCGATGCAGGCGATCCGGGAAGTCGCCGACAAGTACGATCCCGAGGACGCCAACGAACGCGCCGACGAAGTCGTCATCGAGCATCGACATCTCGAGGCGGCGCGAGAGAACGGCGCGCCGACGCGGTGAGAGTGAGTGTGTGTGTGGGATGCCACCCCATCGCTTCCGCTGTTAGTGTCCCTTAGAAATCCGACGCGACGCGGATTTCGGGATTCGGCTGCTCGTCGATGTAGTTGCTGTCCGACGGCGGGATCACCTCGAGCTCGAGCGTCCCGATGTCCTGATCGGCGCGGAGGCTCTGATCCCCGTCGAACTCGAGGAGCGCCTCGTGGTCCTCGAGACCAGCCCCGTCGCCCGTCTCGGCTTCGACGACGCCGTCGAGTTGGGCCGAACCGGCCGTCGCGATTACCCGCGCGTTTTCGACGTTATTACCGTTCTCGTCGATGACCGAGACTTTGACCTCGCCGTCCGTTCCACCCGCGTCGGCCTCGACGAGTTCGTCCTCGATCTCGACGGAGACCTCCGTATCGCCGACGTCGCCGATACCGCCGAGCATGTTGAGCATGAGCGCCAGCGCGGCGACGCCGACGACCAGAGCGATGACCAGCCGAATCGGGAGGCCTTCGATCGCGCGGTCGTCCCCACCGAACGAAAGCCGCGAGCGATGCGTCCTGTCGGCGGCGTCCGCCGCCGATTGGTCCGAAACCATACGCTCCCTGGCCCCGGCTTCGAACTTAAACTACAGACCGACGGTTTACGTACGAAGGGTCGGCCAGATGGGCCGTGATCCGCTACGTCCTCGCGGCCGTGCTCGCGCTTGCGCTGCTTGCGGCCGCCGTTCCCGCACTCGAGTACGGCGCCGCAATGAATACCGAGCGAACGCTCGATGCGGGCGTCGAGGAGCTCGACCGAGCGGCGACGTCGCTCGTCTCGAACGACGATCCCACGCCCGACACGCACCCGGATCCGCGGCGGGTCGTCACCGTCTCGCTACCCGAACGGTCGCTGACGACGGCGGGCGTCGATCACTTCGAGGTCGTGCCCCACGAGGACGGCGACTTCAGTGCCGCGCGGTACGTCCTCAAGGACGGCACGACCCGGACGGCGACCATCGACGAGCGGATCGTCTGGCTCGAACCGACGGAGCGCGAGCCGATCGAACTCGACGGTTCCGGGAAGCGAGAGCTCGTGCTGACGCTGGAAACGGACGCGAACGACGAACCGATCGTCGTCGCGCAGCGGGCGTGAGTTTATACCGGAGCACGCGGCCAGTGGCCCCATGACGGGAGACGGATCTGCGGGCGGCCTTCGATCGGTTATCGGCGGGTTCGGCGTCGATCGCGTGTTCGACGGCCTCGAGCGCTTCGGCGACTCCGAGCCACCGGACGCGTGTTCGTGTCGCGTCGCCGCCGAGGGCGAGACGCTCGTCCTCGACGCCGGCGACTGCGACGGCGATCTCGCGACCGCGCCCGCGTGTCGCCGGACGGCCATCGACGCGCTGACCGACCGCAACGCACACCGGATCGTGGTTCGGACGGACGGTCTCGAGTACCAGTATCGCGGCCGCGGCGTCGAACTGCTCGCCGCGGCCGGGCGGTTCGTCGACCGACTGGGAGACAGGGACGAAGCGTTGCTCGCGACCGCACGGCGGGATCCGCTCGCGATCGACGACGCGCTCGGATCGCGTACCGGCGTCGAGGCCGACATCGTCCGCGAGTCTGCCCTCGTCGACCTGGCACGAGGGATCGAGGACTACGGCTCGGTGCTGTCCCCAACGGTCGGACTCACGATCGGCCACTACCGGCTCGACCGAACGATCCCCGACGACACGCGGTTGCGAGACGTTCGGTCGCTCGAGACGGGCAGCGAGGTGCGGATCTACGATCGACCCGGCGGTGTCACGGAGTACGCGCTCGACGTCGTCGATCTGACGCTCTCTGCGGCCGAACGGTCGCGGCTCCTCGAGGGCTACGAGGCCGTCGCCGAGGGCGTGGTCGACGGCGAGCGCGCGGCCCCGCAGGCGATCGAACGCGTCACCGACGGACCGGCCGATTCACTGGAGATAGACGTTCTGACGAAGCATACGAGCGGCTACGGGATTCTCGAGGATTTGTTCGCCGATCCGCGGCTCTCGGACGTCTACGTGACGTCGCCGGTCCCGCGAAACCCGCTCCGCGTCATCGTCGACGGCGAGTCCATGGCGACGAACGTCTATCTGACGCCCGAAGGCGCACGCGCGCTCGCGTCCCGGGTTCGGCGGACGAGCGGCCGAGCGTTCTCGCGAGCGAACCCGACGGTCGACGCGACGGCAATCCTCGAGAACGGCACCGGCGTTCGCGTCGCCGGCGTCACCGATCCGGTCGCCGACGGCGTCGCCTTCGCGTTCCGAGAGCGAGCGGACGATCGGTTCACGCTCCCCGAACTCGTCGCGAACGGAACAGTTCCGGCGGAGGCGGCAGCGTTCCTCTCGGTCGCCGTCGAACGGAACGCCGCCGGACTGATCGCTGGCACTCGCGGTGCGGGGAAGACGACGCTGCTCGGGACGCTGTTGTACGAACTGCCCCCCGAGACGCGAACTGTCCTACTCGAGGACACGCCCGAACTCCCGGTCGCCGCGCTCCAGTCGGTCGGGCGAAACGTGCAGGCGTTACGGACCGGCAGCGAGGACGGCCCGGAGATCACCCCCACGGAGGCGCTCAGAACGGCGCTTCGGCTCGGCGACGGCGCGCTCGTGGTCGGCGAGATCAGAGGAGAGGAGGCCCGCGTGCTCTACGAGGCGATGCGAGTCGGTGCCAACGCCAACGCCGTCCTGGGAACGATCCACGGCGACGGGGCCGGCGAGGTCTACGAACGCGTCGTCTCCGACCTCGGTGTCGCGTCCTCTTCGTTCGGCGCAACGGATCTGATTGCCACCGTTCAGTCCCGACGCACGCCGGAGGGTCGCCGCCGACGGCTCGCCCGCATCGAGGAGGTCATCAGCGACGGCGACGACCACTGGTTCGAACCGCTGTACGAACTCGAGGACGGAGCGGCCGCACCGACCGGCCGAATCGATCGCGGTGAGAGCCGACTCGTCGATCGACTCGCCGGACCGGACGAGACGTACGCCGACGTTCGGCGCGCACTCGAGGCGCGAACGAACCAGTTGGCGGCGCTCGCGGCCGACGGCCGTACGAGTCCGCGCGAGGTCGCTACGGCCTGTGCCGAGCGGCAGTACGACGGGTGATCGATCGATGGCCCGCCCATCCGACTCCGCCGGCGTCTCCGACACCGGTGCGACCGAGATCACTGATACCACCGAAATCACGGACGAGATATCCGAAACTACGCGCTCGGCCGGCCAGCGCGTGACGCTCGTTCGCTCGCTCGCCGCGCTCTATCCCGCCGCCGTCGAGCCGTCCGCCGACCTCGAGGAGGCGCTCTCGTTCGTCGATTCGCCCCACGATGCGGAGACGATCGTTCGGGCGGGATACGGGGCCGGAATGCTGGCGGTCGTGCCGCCGCTCCTGTTACTCCCGCTGGGCGCACCGCTCACGTTCGTCCTCTTTTTCGCCCTCGTGACGCCGATCGCGACGACCTACACGGTTCGCTCGCTCCCGCGACTTCAGGCCGCGTTCCGGCGGACCGAGGCCCTCGGCGAGACGCCGAATCTCGTCGGTCGCGCGGTCCTCCGGATGCAGATCCAGCCGTCCCTCGAGAGCGCCGTCCGGTTCGCGGCAGATACCGGTTCCGGGCCGCTCTCGGACGATCTCGCGGCGCATATCGACCGATCGATTGGCACATCGAAGACGGGACTGCTCTCCTTTACCGAGGCGTGGGCCGATCGGTTCCCGGCGCTCCGGCGATCGGCGCACCTGCTCGCGGCGGCACAGGACGCACCGGCGGGCGAACGCGAGCGGACGCTCGATCGATCGCTCGCGGCCGTCCTCGACGGGACACGCAGCCAAATGGCGGAGTTCACGGCGTCGATTCGGACGCTGACGACCGGACTGTTCGCGTTCGGGATCATGCTCCCGCTGGCGCTGATCGCGCTCGTCCCGACCGTCCCGATGGTGGGCGTCTCGATCAATATCTGGATCCTGGTCTTCCTCTACGACGTCGCGCTTCCCGCCTGTCTCGTCGGCGCGGGAGCGTACCTGCTCGTTCGCCGGCCGGTCGCGTTTCCGCCGCCGACGATCGGCCACGACCATCCCGACGTTCCCGACCGACTGTGGCTCCGGGCGCTGTGGGGCGTTCTCGCCGGCAGCGGCGTCTACGCGATCGTGGTCGCAGTCGGCCCCGCGCACCTCGCGCCGGTCGTCGCCGGCGGTTTCGGTCTCGGCGTCGCGCTGCTGGCCGTCTACAGCCCGATTCTCGCGGTCCGCCACTACGTTCGCGACGTCGAGGACCACCTCACCGACGCTCTCTACATCGTCGGCCGGCAGGTCTCCGACGGCGAGTCCGTCGAGTCGGCCGTCGAGCTCGCGGCGACCCGCGTCCCGGGAGCGACCGGCGCCGTCTTCGAACACGCCGCCGGCCTGCAGCGGCGCCTCCAGATCGGCGTCGAATCGGCCTTCCTCGGCAGCCACGGCGCGCTCGAGGACGTTCCGAGCCCCCGCGCTCGAGGCACGGCGGCGCTGCTGGCGATCGCCTCGAGCGAGGGCAAGCCCGCCGGGCGCGCGATCGTCTCGATGGCCGACCACCTCGAGGAGCTGTCGGAGGTCGAAGCCGAGACCAAACGGAACCTCGCCAAGGTGACGGGGACGCTCGACGCCACGGCGGCGTACTTCGCACCGATGGTCGCCGGCGTCACCGTCGGCATGGCCGCGATGATGGCGAGTCAGGACGTGTTCACCTCGAGCGAGGTCGACGCGGCCGCGTTCCCCGCCGAACCCCTCGCGATCGTGATCGGGATCTATCTCGTCATGCTGTGTTTCATCCTGCTCCCGCTTTCGATCGCGCTTCGTCACGGCGTCGACCGAGCGCTCATCGGCTACCACGTCGGTCGCGCGCTGACGACCTCGATGGTGCTGTACGCCGTGACTGTAGGGGTTATTGACTTCTTCTTCTGACTCCTACGATGGACAGGGCGTCTGGTACAGAAGTAGGTATATAAATCACACCACTACTTCCGCTGTAACTCCACTCGTTGAATCATATACGCAGCGCATTCGAATTAGCCCCACCCCACCAGTTCCGCTGTTAGCAATTCAACGGAGGCCCCACCTACCACTGTTTCGTGTATCCCCTCCCAGCCTTTGGGAGAAATCTGGACTGACGGACTCCAAGCGGACCGAGAGATAGGCTATGATCACTGACTGATCGTACACAAAGAGAGATGCGTATCGCCTAACGGAGTCCATGATCAATGAGAATCAGTACTCCTTTCGAGACACGTAGGTTAATTTACCCGACGAGTCGCCTGATGAGTGTTACACCCCACTATTTCCACTAGTTAACGTACAAGATGAGAGTTGACGGTTGTACCCACCTACTCTCCCCCCACGATTTCCAGTTAAACTAACGACGAAGGTCTCTCGAACTCTACCGCTATTTTATTTTGTCTGGGAGGATCTAAAATAAATCCCCTCTAGCTCTCCTATGGACTAACTCAAGCGCTATTGTGATAAATGTTTTGCCATATCAGAGTCTGCTAAATGGTTCTCTTTCATGGCGCTTTACTGGAAACAGTGGGGTAGGGGCGCCCCGTCATGTCCGACGGCAGAATCCCCCGCAGTATACTGGTTCAAATTTTTGTCGAGTATACTGGAAATGGAGGGGTCTGTCCTGTATATAAAGAACTATTTACTGGAAATACCGGAACCCGGTGGTTCTTCCCTCTCTTGTGACCTGCCAGCTGGAGTTACCGCGAATTACTGGAAACGACGGGGTGGGTCAGTCACTCGTGATCTGATGTCTTTACTGGAAATAGTGGGGAGGTTCCTCATCAAGAGTCGGTTCGTCTGGGAGCCTGCCACGTGACAGCCAACACGACATTTTCCCAATAAACTGGAAACGACGGGGTCGATATCAAATAGTGGAAATCAGACCCCCAGGTGGTTATACTGGAAATAGCGGAAACAGTGGTCGAAACAATTATGATTCTAGCTTGAATCAGTTGAACACAATATGGCTCCTCGATTCCAGCCGGACGATACGTTGTACAAACGTCGGAATACACTCAAAGTCGAGTACGTTCCAGACGACATCGTCGGTCGGGATAACGAGATTGAGGAGTACGAAGCGGCCCTACAGCCGATCATCAACGGTGAGTACCCCGACAACATCTTCATCTACGGTAAGACCGGTGTCGGCAAGACTGCGGTGACGAACTTCTTACTGAACGAGCTTCGGGAATCAGCGAAACATTTTGAAGTTGATCTCTCTGTCATCTCACTCAACTGCGACGGCCTCAGCACGAGCTACCAGGCCGCGATTAGTCTGGTGAACAATCTCCGAGACCCTGAACACCACATTGCCGAAACCGGCCATCCTCAATCCAAAGTCTATCGTCTTCTCTGGGATGAACTCAATAAGCTCTCTGGGACCGTGATCATTATTCTCGACGAGATCGATCACATCACGGACGACACGTTCCTCTACCAGATTTCTCGTGCCGACAACAACGGATATATCGACAACATTCAGCTCGGCCTCATCGGGATCAGTAACGACTCGACGTTCCGGGAGCAGCTCGATGCGAAGGTTCAATCGTCTCTGTGTGAAACCGAGATTTCGTTCCCGCCATACGGCACGGAAGAGCTCCAGAAGGTCCTCGAACAGCGGGCCGATATCGCATTTCACCAGAACGCACTCGAAGAAGGAGTGATTGCGTTGTGTGCAGCCCTTGGTCGTCAGGACGGTGGCGACGCCCGACGAGCGATTACACTCCTTCGGAAGGCTGGCGATCTTGCACGCACCGAGAACGCGGATTCAGTGACGACTGACCACGTCGAACGCGCTCAGGAGAAACTCGAGGCACAGCAGAGCATGAACATCATGCGTGACCTCACTGAACACGAGCAACTCACACTTTACGCGTTGACCACACTGGCAGCAGAGGATACTACACCAGCCCGGTCACGGATTGTCTACCAGCGCTACAAAGAACTCTGTGAGTTCCAGGGTCGTGATCCCCGTACTGCCCGCCGAATGCGCAGTTTCCTGTCCGATTTCGAGATCCTCAATCTAACGCTTTCGCACATGGAACACCGCGGTCAGAAGGGTGGAACGTACCGTGAGCATGAACTCAATCGCGACATCGCGACTGTCGTCGACGCGCTACAGACGATTATCAGCGAATTCGGTGCACATCGGAGTCTCATCGAGTACCTTCCTGACTCCGGTGAAGAATTCACGACGATTTAGCTAAAAGACGAAATCGGTCACAAGACGCTGATGACAATAGCATTCTCGAGACGGACGCTCGAGTCTAACATAGACACCCCAGCACTTCATGTGTTCTCCGAGGACACACCACTGCTTCATGTGTTCCTATGAAGCACATCAGACACACCACCGTTTCATGTGTTCTGGCAAACGGACACACCATCGCTTAATCTGTTCTCAAAAGGGCCTCTCACTACACTCCAATCGAGTCGAACGAAATCGGTTTACCCGCACCGCCGTTACGACCGGCCAGTGACCGACGAACGTGCTTCGGAAGCGACCGGTGGCGAGAGCCAGCGACCCGAGGATTCAGCGGCCGGCGAGGACAGCGATCCCACCGGAGACGAGCAGGACGACGAGCAGTTCACGCTCGCGGACTTCCACGACGCATCGCAGGAGGCGGGCCGACCGGTGCTCACCGCCGCGGCCCTCTCCCGAGCCCTGGATATCACGCAGGAACGCGCCCGCGAAGAACTCGAGTCCCTTGCAGATCGAAACGATATCCAGCGCCTCTCCGTCGAAACGGATCCCGTCGTCTGGTATCCCAGCGAACTCGAGGACCTGACCGACCGGGAGCGGGTCGTCGTCTTCCCGAAGCGCCGCGAGATCGTCGTCGATCGGCCGGACCAGTTCACCCGTGCACAGCTCGCCCAGTTCGCCCACCTCGCGGACGGCAACGGCGAACAGGGGTATCGCTACGTCGTCAGGCCCGAGGACATCTGGCAGGCGCCCCACGACTCCTGGGAGGCGCTGGCCCGGACGATGCGCCAGGCGCTCGGCCAGCGCTCAGAGGGACTCGAGGAGTGGGTCCGCAGCCAGTGGGATCGAGCCCACCAGTTCCGGCTGACGACCCACGAGGAGGGCTACACCGTCCTCGAGGCGAAGAGTCCCGAAGTGATGGGTAACGTCGCCCGGCAGAAACTCGACGAGGAACACGTCCACGCGCCGATCTCGGACACCGAGGACTGGGTCCGGGAGGGCTCGGAGGCAGCGATCAAACGGATCCTCTACGAGGCGGGCTACCCGGTACAGGACCACCGCGAACTCGAGTCCGGCGAGGACCTTCCCATCGATCTCGAGGTTCGACTCCGAGACTACCAGCGGACGTGGGTCGACCGCTTCGCGGAGGCCGGCGAGGGCGTCTTCGTCGGACCGCCGGGCAGCGGGAAGACGGTCGCCGCGATGGGGGCGATGGCCCACGTCGACGGCGAGACGCTGGTGTTGGTGCCGAGCCGCGATCTGGCCCGGCAGTGGGCCGACACGATCCTCGAGTACACCTCGCTCGAACCGGAGCAGATCGGCCAGTACCACGGCGGGCGCAAGGAGGTCCGGCCGGTGACGATCGCGACCTACCAGATCGCGGGGATGGATCGGCACCGCTCGCTGTTCGACGACCGCGAGTGGGGACTGGTGATCTTCGACGAGTGCCAGCACGTCCCCTCGGACGTCTACCGCCGGAGCACGCACCTCCAGTCCAAACACCGACTCGGCCTCTCGGCCAGCCCCATCCGAGAGGACGACCGCCAGAAGGAGATTTTCACCCTCGTGGGTCCACCGATCGGCACCGACTGGGAGGCGCTGTTCGAGGCCGGCTTCGTCGCCGAACCGGAACTCGAGATCCGCTACGTCCCGTGGGGCGACGACGAGCAAGGGAACGCCTACGCCTCTGCCGACGGTCAAGAGAAGTACCGGATCGCCGCGAAGAATCGCGGGAAAGTCGACGAGGTGCGATACCTGCTGTCGGCCCACCCCGACTCGAAGGCGCTGGTCTTCGTCGACTATCTCGAGCAGGGACGAGACCTTTCGGCCGCGCTGGACGTCCCCTTCCTCAGCGGCGAGACGCCCCACCACGAGCGCCGACGGCTGCTCGACGAGTTCCGCCGGAACGAACGCGATCTGCTGATCGTTTCCCGGGTCGGTGACGAGGGAATCGACCTCCCGACGGCCGATCTGGCGATCGTCGCCTCGGGACTGGGCGGCTCGAGACGGCAGGGCACCCAACGGGCCGGCCGAACGATGCGCCCGGCCGGCGGCGCGCTCGTCTACGTGCTCGCGACGCGGGGGACCCGCGAGGAGGACTTCGCCCGCAAACAGCTCCAGCATCTCGGCCGAAAGGGGATGACGATTCGCGAGCAGACCGTCGAACGCGACGACGGCTCCGAAAACGGTGTCACCGACGAAAGCGATGAAACCGGCGATGATGAAATCGACGATGACGAAATCGACGATGACGAAATCGATGAGGACGCAAGCGACGAGAGCGTCGCCGACAAGTAGCTACTCCTCGCGAGCCTCGAGAATCTCGTCGATCACGCCCTCGGTGTCCGCCGCCGCGAGCCGGAAGACGGCGTCGTAGAACTCGCGACCGGTCAGATCGCGAACGTCGTGGTCCGTCCGCAGCTGTGCATCTACTAACGCGCGCGCGTCGTCCAGATCGGCGAGCGTCTCCGGACGGACGTACACCGTCTTCTTCTCGGTCGCGTCGAACGGGAACGCCGTCGGGTCGTCATCACCGGCATCGTCATCGACATCGGCATCGGTATCTCCCGTCTCGGTGCTCGAGTCCGATTCGGATCCGCTCGAGCCGCCGCCGCTCTCGGATTCGGGTGCGGGCGCATCGTCTTCGGCCGTCGGCGAATCGGTCTCCTCGCTCGAGGACTCGGTAGCCACCGATTCGGCGTCCGATTGCTCGTCGGGGTCGTCCTCGACGGCGTCGCTCAGTCCGGCGAAGCGGTTGTCATCGGGCATCGGCGACACCTCCGCGCTCGACGATGGCGGCGAGTTCGTCCAGGCGATCGAGCATGTCGTTGTCGGGGTCGTACTCGGCGAGCGGGACGCCCTCGCGCCAGGCGCGGCGGAAGGCGATCCGTTCGCGCAGGCCGGGGCCGGGCGAGTCCGGATCGTCGAAGTGCTCGGATCGGGCGAACTGCGGCAGGAACTCGCTGAACTGAGATTCCTCGAGGTCGTTGATGATGCGCTTTTCCTCGTTGTCGCCGGCCAGCGAGTTGGGGACGATGGCGAGGATGTCGAGGTCGATCTCCTTGCGGATCGGCCCGATCTGCTGGGTGTACATCCGTTCGAAGCCGCTGACGCTGGGCTCGCTCATCCGCAGCGGGACGATGACGTTCTGCGTCGAGATGAGCGAGGCGTCGGCCAGCGGTCCGAGGTTCGGCGGCGAGTCGACGACGACGTAGTCGTACGTCTCGCCGAGCACCGGATCGACGATCTCGTTGCGGATCCAGAGCTCGCCGAAGGTCGCGCTGCGGATGCTGTTCTCGACGCTATCGAGGTCCTCGTGTGCGGGTAACACGTCGAACGCGTCCGCCGAGCGGATCACGTCGCCGAGCGTCGTCCCGGTACCGTCCTCCAAGACGTCTCCGATGTGGACGTCGCTCGTGTAGGCCTCGCTCAGGCCGACGCCTTCGGTGGCGTTGCCCTGCTGGTCTAAGTCGACGAGCAGGACGTCGTTGTCCCGGTTGGCGAGTCGTTCGGCGAGGTTGATCGCGAGGGTCGTCTTGCCGACGCCGCCCTTCTGCAGGGCGACGCTGACGGCGCGTGGGGTTTCAGTCGTCATGCGTGGGTTCGCCTCCATCGCCGCGTCCGATCTCGAGCGGGGACCGGTCCGGACATCGCGGACTGTTCTGACATTGGAGACGGAGCCCACTGTCCACACTGTTCGAACAGTGGAGACCGTCTCGAATGTGAAACCAATCGATGTCTCCGTCGGCTCGTGCTGGAATCCACGCCGACGGTCCGTTGTGGATAGTCCAGACGGCGTTCAGACAGTCTACACATTGTGAACAGTGTTAGCTGTGTGGAATGTGTAAACTGTGTGGGTGGTTCGAACCGTGTCGAACGCTGGATCCAGATCCGAACGTTCGGGTGCGCGGACGGTCCTCGAGGTGCGGGCAGTGGACACCGTGTACACAGTGGAGACATCGTTCGGTCGTGAGTCGGCGCGATCGGTCGCGGCGAGTGACACGTCTATCATCCGGCCACCGTGACTTAACAGTAGCGGAAACCGTCTACACGTTCTACACAGTCCACACCGTTCACAGTGGACGATAATAGACACAGTGTGAGAAGTTTAGAAGGTCTCTGGTAATTCGCGTCCGAAA